>NZ_JAPFPW010000019.1 GCF_026155325.1 Desulfobotulus pelophilus
GTTCTTTATCCCACAGATTATATAGATAATAAAAATGGTCAGTTTTTATCTCAATAACTCAAGTCCGAAACTTGAGTTTAAATGATAAAAAAGCAGATCCATATAAAAATCATCTCCGCCGACTTCCACGGGAACCTGCCGCCCGACAAAGGCAAAACCCTGCCCAAGTTCCAGAAGAAATTTTTCCAGATGCCCGATAAGCTTATTTTCCAGCTCCGCTTCTTTACGGATTTCAGCCGTACCAAGAAAATCAAAGAGATATGGATCTTTGAAAATCTGACTGGCCATATCGGAATCATCCGGCGGTAAAGTGGCTTCAAAATTATTGGCGCTCTGCCCGATTCTTTGATGCAGCTTGGTTTCTATCTGAAAAGACAAAACATCACGGCTCCAGCCATTCTTCTGATTTTGTTCAACATACCAAATGCGTAATTTCATATCTTTCACTTTGTATAAAAGAAGCTGGTTGTTACGCCATGGTATTTGTGCAGCGCTGCGCTGCACTATTTCTCTATCGGGCCAGCATTCAGCAAACTTACGCATATCCTTTAGATTTCTAACGGAAAAACCATTCATATCCGGAAACACCTCCCGTAAATCAGTTGAAAGGCGATCAATGATTCTTGCTCCCCAGCCTGATTGCTCCTGCTTTTCCAGAATATCACGACCAATATCCCAGTACATGAGAATCTGGGCAGCATTGGCAGACAAAACCGCTTTCAGCCGTTCCGTTTTTACCCGCTGCTTAATCTGCTTTAAAAAATTCGTATAATCACCGGGTAACTCCATCGGGGCAGCAGGAACCGGCATAATAACATCTGCATTCTTACCCTTATCCCGCCTTTTTCTCTCACTGTCTTCACTGTGTTCCGTGGCTTTACCCAGTTTAGGCCCGCTGGTATCCGTTTGAGCTTTCTTTTTCATCTTACAGGCTCCTTACATCAAGGCTTGCTTCCCATTCGGCATGAGCTTTTTCCGCAGAAATCCGAGACAGTGTCTCGGAAATTGGCATAGACAAAGATTTAACAGGTATGGCCTGTTGAATCTCAATATAACCGACATAAAACTTCCGCATTAATTCCAAATTATCGACGGAAAATCCTTTGCCCAGCTTGTACGTCAATCTCTCTGATACATTTTTGAGCAAATTTTTTCCATATTCCGCTCGAACAGAACCGCTTTGCTGATATTCCACAATATACCGGCCAAACAGCCAGTTCCGCACCACCAATGCAATATCCACCGGCCGCGCAGCCTGACTCTGCATAGTTGTTTCCCATAAAAAAAGTTTGCGGACACCATTTTTTTATGGAAAAAAAGGGTATGATTACAAATATAGTCTTTTCTTTGCACAGGTGATGGCTTGCAATACATGGACAGAAAGGCTGGTGGATTTTGATTGACAGATTTATTCTGCTGAAACAACAGCTGAATGCAAAACAACCCAAGCCATGCCACAGATGCGGGCTTCATTATGAGGACTCCAAAAAGGTCTGTCCGCACTGCGCAGGACTTTCGGAAAGGGAGCTTGAAGCACTGATTCAAAGAAAAAAAGCCATGATAAGGGGCAATGTATGGCACATGCTTTGGGTTTTTGGAGCACTGTCCGCTTTTTTCATCCTGCTTTTCTGGCTTGTGAACTAAAACCATATCCGGCCTGGTTCCAGGGACGGATGGTCGTGGTGTTCAGAAATTGTAATCCGTCTCTGTGTGTGCTAATTTTTTCAGGTCGGCGGCGGCCGAAAGCCTTTCCTTTTAACCCAGAAATCACCGAGGCGGAATATGACCACCCAGAAAATAATCTATACAGAAGTAGATGAAGCACCGGCCCTGGCAACCCATTCACTACTCCCCATCCTGCAGGCCTATACATCCTGGTCCGGTGTTACAATCGAAAAAAAGGATATTTCCCTTGCCGGTCGCATCATCGCAAATTTTCCCGAGAAACTGAACCCGGAGCAACGCCAGCCCGATGATCTGGGCGAGCTGGGCCAGCTCTGTCTGCAGCCGGATACCAATATCATCAAACTGCCCAATATCAGTGCTTCCATTCCCCAGCTCAAAGGCGCCATCCGGGAACTGCAGGAACAGGGCTATGACATCCCGGATTATCCTGACGAACCCCTCAATGATACAGAAAAAAAACTTCAGGAGCGCTACGCTAAAGTACTGGGCAGTGCCGTGAATCCCGTTCTGCGGGAAGGCAACTCCGATCGCCGGGCTCCAGCAGCAGTGAAACGTTTCGGACAGAAAAATCCCCACCGTCTGATGAAACCATGGCCTCAGGATTCAAAATCTCGGGTGGCCTATATGAACGATGGCGATTTCTATGGCAGTGAAAAATCCATGACCATGGATCAGCATTGCAGGGTACGGATTGAATTTGTGGGTGAGGACGGAAAGATACAGATTCTGAAAAAAGAAATGCCCCTTCTGGCCGGAGAGGTGGTGGATACCGCTGTAATGAATGTGGCAAAGCTTACATCCTTTTTTGCCGCTCAGATGGCTGCAGCCAAAAAGGAAGGTTTGCTTTTCTCCCTGCACCTGAAGGCTACCATGATGAAAATATCCGACCCCATCATGTTCGGCCACTGTGTTTCCGTTTACTACGAAGATGTTCTGACCCGTCACGCTGCCGTACTGAAAAAGCTTGGCATCAATGTCAACAATGGTTTTGCCGACATAGAAGTCCGTCTGGAAAAGCTGCCTGAGGCACAGAAAGACGCCATCGAAACAGATATCAAAGCCTGCTACGGGAATAACTGCAGGCTTGCCATGGTGGACTCCCGCCATGGTATCACCAACCTCCATGTTCCCAATAATATCATTATAGATGCCTCCATGCCGGTATTTATACGGGACGGCGGCCGCATGTGGGGGGCAGATGATGAACTCCATGACACCATCGCCGCCATTCCGGACCGAAGCTATGCCACCATCTATCAAAAAGTCGTGGAAGACTGCCAGACAAACGGTGCCTTTGATCCGGCCACCATGGGATCTGTGGCCAATGTGGGGCTGATGGCTCAGAAAGCTGAAGAATATGGCTCCCACGACAAAACTTTTGTGGCACCGGGGCAGGGCAGCATACGTCTTGTAAGCGAAGAAGGGGTCATCCTGCTGGAGCAGACGGTGGAAGAAGGAGACATCTTCCGCAGTTGCCAGACCAAGGATGCGCCGGTCAAAGACTGGGTGAAACTGGCCGTCAGCCGTGCCCGTGAGGCAGGTACCCCCGCCATTTTCTGGCTGGATGAAAACCGTGCCCATGACCGGGAGCTGATAACTAAAGTAAAACGGTATCTTTCTGATCACGATACCAAGGGTCTGGATATCCGGATCATGAATCCTGTGGCTGCCATGGACTTCAGCCTGGAGCGTATCCGCAGGGGTGAAGACACCATCTCCGTAACTGGCAATGTGCTGCGGGATTATCTCACCGATCTTTTTCCCATTCTTGAAATCGGTACCAGCGCCAAAATGCTTTCCATCGTACCCCTGATGAACGGCGGAGGACTATTTGAAACGGGAGCCGGTGGTTCAGCACCCAAACATGTGGAACAGTTTCTACGGGAAGGCCATCTGCGCTGGGATTCTCTGGGAGAATTCTGCGCTCTGGTACCCTCCTTCGAACATATCCATAAAATATCTGGCAATGACAAGGCTCGCCTGCTTGCCCTTACCTTGGATCAGGCCATCGGAAAATTTCTGGAAAAGGGTAAATCCCCCTCCCGTAAGGTGGGAGAACTGGATACCCGGGGCAGCCATTATTATCTGGCCCTCTACTGGGCCGAAAGCCTCGCAGCCCAGACGGAAGATGAGGCACTGGGAAAACGCTTTGCCAAAGTGGCAAAGGATCTTTTGGATAAGGAAGAAACCATTATTAACGAATTACAAGATGCTCAGGGAAAAACCATGGACATTGGCGGCTATTTCCATCCGGATAAGGCGAAAACGGCTGCTGCCATGCGGCCCAGCCCCACCCTCAACGCCATTATCCATGCCATCTGATCAGGGCCCTGTAAAAACTGAATCCGGGCCGCAGGCATCAAGAAGGTTCCTGCGGCCCTTTTCATTCCCTCCATTAGTCCTGAAGCTGAATGTCCTTGCCTTCCCGGATGCGATTCATATTACGCACGGCACACATGCGACCGCACATGCTGCAGGAATCCTCATGCTCCGGCATGGATGAGGCCCGATAAGCCCTTGGTTTGTCGGGGTCCATGGCAAGGTTGAACATGGTTTCCCAGTCCAGGGCCGCTCTGGCACGGCTCATGGCATCATCCCATTTCCTTGCACCGGGAATTTTTTTGGCTATGTCGGCCGCATGGGCGGCAATGCGGGCGGCAATGATGCCTTCTTTCATGTCATCCAGATCAGGAAGACGAAGGTGTTCCGCAGGGGTAACATAGCAGAGAAAATCCGCACCGCTGGCAGCGGCAATGGCTCCGCCTATGGCGCTGGTGATGTGGTCATAGCCCGGTGCCACATCCGTGACCAGCGGTCCCAGTACATAAAAGGGTGCACCGTGGCAAAGGCGCTTTTCCATCATCATGTTACCGGCAATTTCATCCATGGCCATATGGCCGGGACCTTCGATCATGACCTGCACATTGCGCTCCCAGGCCCTGCGGGTCAGTTCCCCTAAGGTGATCAGCTCCTGCACCTGACAGGCATCCGTGGAATCATTCAGGCAGCCGGGACGGCAGGCATCCCCAAGACTCAAGGTCACATCATGGGCCTCGCAGATTGCAAGCAGCCTGTCGTAATGCTCGTAAAAGGGATTTTCCGCATCATTGAGCTGCATCCAGGTATACAGAAGGGATCCGCCCCGGGATACAATACTGGTGATGCGCTCATTTTTTTTGATTTTTTCTGCGGTTTCCCGGTTGAGGCCTGCGTGGATGGTGAGAAAATCCACCCCGTCTTTCACATGGGTTTCCACCACCCGGAAAAACTCATCCACGGTGATGTCTTTGATATTTTTATCGTAAAAGCCCACGGCATCATAAATGGGTACCGTACCGATCATGGCGGGGGATATTTCCACAAGGCGTTTCCGGAATTCCTGTGTCTTACCAAAACAGGACAGATCCATGATGGCTTCGGCTTTGAGTTTCAGGGCAAGATGAACCTTTTCCATCTCCACTTCCACATCAGAACAGTCCTTGGAAATACCCAGATTCACGTTGATCTTGGTGCGAAGACCTTCACCCACACCTTCGGCACTTAAATGTTTGTGGTTTTTATTGGCAGGAATGATGATCCGGCCCTTTGCCATCAGCGCCATGAGGCGTTCCGGGGCCATGCCCTCTTTTTCGGAAACCGTACGGATTTCCGGGGTAAGAATGCCCTTTCTCGCTGCGTCCATCTGTGTGGTGTATGTCATGTTTATCTTCCTTTTTTAGACAGAATGTTTCTGATTTCTCTTATTTTTCCGCCAATATCCTCAGCTCCCGTAATTTCCGTGACAAGACAGATGCACCTTGCCCCGCGTATTGCCACCTCATGGATGTTGTGGGCCTTGATGCCACCAATGGCCACAAAGGGCAGGGGGATGTTGTTCACCACATGCTCAAGATAGGCCAAACCCACGGGATCGCAGACATCCTTTTTAGTACGGGTTTCAAAAATGGGACCGACGCCGATGTAATCTGCTCCGGAAGCAAGGGCGGCGGCGGCCTGTTCCGGACTGTGGGTGGAAAGCCCGATGGCCATGGTTTCACCCACAAGCTCCCTTACGGCAGAAACGGGCCAGTCATCCTGACCGATGTGCACACCATCCGCACCCACCATAAGGGCAAGGTCCACATCATCGTTCACTACAAGTTTAGCTTCGTAATCTTTTGTTATTTTTCTTATTTCCTTACACTCTTCGTATTTTTCGCGAAGGTTTTTTTCCTTTTCCCTGTACTGCACAAGACGGATGTCCGCTTCCATCATCTGTCGCACCACCTCCATATTGGATCTTCCCCTGGAATGCTCCGATGCGGTAATGGCATAGATATCCGTATTCAGAATATGTTTGCGGTTTTCAGGAATCAGGGTCTCCAAAATACGCTTTTCCAATCCATAGGTCTCAAAGCGGCACCGCTCAAAAAAAAGGGACAATTCCGGCATGGAAAGGGCAGCGGCCTGCTCTTCAAGGCTTCTCAGTGCTTCCTGTACCCGTTTGCAGTTGGCCACAGCCACATCTGTCATGCCGGATCTGTTTATGGGCGGACCGTTCTGGGAAATCACAAAACCCGGATCCGTTTCACTGTTTCTGGCTTTCACAGCCTTTACAGCAAGAGCGGCCGTATTTTTACGAATGCTGTGCCGGAGGTTACGCAGGGCTTTGGAAAGAGAAGCCTCTTCTGGTACAAAACGCAGAAGATCCTCCAGCACACGCAGCCCTTCGCAGCAGCGATTTAAATTGGCATCCATGATGCGGTAAAGGGAAGAAGGATTCATGGGTTTATCTCCTTGGATGTCAGGCTTCCTATGAGGTATTTCAAAATGATGTCCGCCTGCATGGCTGCGGCAATGCCCACCCTGGGTGACATGGGAGGAATCCCTGTTTCCGAAGGTGTGCGCCCGTCCCCCACCACAACAATATTCTTTCCGAAGGTCGACACCCTGATTCCTTCGGGATCGCCATAGCCGCCAATGCCGGATGCCGCCACAATGAGCCTTTTATCAGGGGAAAGCGCTTCCACCAGCATGGCTTTGGCAACGGCATCATCCAGGGCTTCCACCACCAGTTCACAGTCTTGAAAAATGACCGTCAGGTTATCTGGTTCAAGACAAATGAAGTGGACTTTCATATCCAGTGCGGGATCAATTCGTAAAAGGTTTTCCTTTAGGGCTTCCACCTTGGGTCGGCCCACCTGATCGGCAAAATAGAACTGACGATTAAGGTTGGAGGGGGTAACCCGGTCACAATCTGCCACCACCAGAGAGGCTATGCCAGAACGGGCCAGATGGCAGGCCACATTGGAGCCGAGTCCTCCCGCACCAGCTATGCCAACACAGGTCTTCTGCAGCCGTTCCCGGCAGTGATCGGGCAGGTAGGTGGCAAGGCCCTGACGGAAAAGATTGTCATGGGTCATGCGCTTTTCTCCCATGAATCCATGGGCCTCCAGTCCTGATAAACGGGCTGGTATCCCTTATTCTTGATAGCCACAGCCATTTCTTCCACGGAACGTTCATCGGAAATATCAAACTGACCTGTACCCGAATCTTTTTCACTGTGCCCGCCCACGGCCGTGCTTACACCCGCCGACATCTTTGTAACACCAAGGCCCATAATGTTGTCCCTGAACTCTTTTCTCTCCCTTGTGGATATGGAAATGCCGCATCTGGGCATAAAAATTCGCTGTGCCAGAAGAATCTGTACAAAATCCGCATCACTGACCTCACAGGCCGGTGAATAACTTCCTGCATGGGGTCTCATTCTGGGCAGAGCAAGGCTTACTTCCACTTCCGGGTAACTTTTCTGCAACCAGTCCGCATGAAGGCCTGTGAAAAAGGCATCCCTTTGCCAGTCATCAAGCCCCAGCAGAGCACCCACATTCACCATGCGCATGCCTGCCATGCAGCCCCGTTCCGGTGCATCCAGCCTGAAATGGTAATCTTTTTTCGGCCCATAGGGATGAAGGGTTTCATAGAGGGTTTCGTTATAGGTTTCCTGATACAGGGTAAGGCCGTCCACACCTGCGTCCACCATGCGACGGTAGGTATCTGTATCCATGGCATAAATTTCTATGGCAATGGAGCTGAAATGTTTCTTAAGCTCTTCGCAGCAGGCCCCAATGTAGGCGGGTGTGGCAATTTTTGGAGCATCACCCGTAAGGATGAGAATATGTTTTAAACCGTCTGCGGCAATCAGGCGGGCTTCTTCTCCCACTTCTTTCAGGGAAAGCTGTTTTCTGGAAATGGAATTAGAACATCCGAAGCCACAGTATACGCAGCCGTTGGTACAAAAATTGGAAAGATACATGGGCGTGAACAGCTGTATGGTTCTACCGAAATGCCTTGTGGTGAGGTCCCTTGCCTTCACAGCCATCTGTTCCAGAAAAGGCCTTGCCGCAGGGGACAGAAGGGCAAGAAAATCCTCTGATCCACAGTTTTCCCTTGAAAGGGCACGCCATACATCCCTCTGGCTAAAGGATACTGTTATTTTTTGAATGTCTTCCTTTTCATATGATGCCAACAGGTCATAAAAACCCATGGATTGCTCCTTTGTAATTGTTCAACACATTTGATTCAGAAATTCAGACATTGTAATTCCAGCCGTTTTGTACCATTGCAAGGCACCTTGGGGTCATACTGCCTGTGACGGCGAGTCTTACTGCTTCCGGACAGGAAAAGAAGCTCCTTAATCCGACACTTAAAATTCATAGGTCTTTTGGTTCCCGTCAAAGGCCCGGGTCTTTCAGCTTGAGGTCGGATTGTGTCACGGCCCAATAGTCTGCGTGTCTGTTCATCGGCCTGATAGCTATGCTCCATAGCCATCGAAGATGGTGCTGAACAGGTATGCTTCTTTTGATCATTTAAGAAAGAAAGCCCGTAAGGGGAGAAGAGGCAAAAGCCCTGTCCGGTGAAACAGCTGCTTCTCCAGCAAGATAGGCCTTTCTTCCCGCAGCTACTGCCCAGCCAAAGGCTTTCGCCATGGATACAGGATCGCCAGCTCCGGCTATGGCCGTGTTCACAAGACAGGCCGCAGCACCCATCTCCATGGCTTCACAGGCCTGAGAAGGCTTACCAATTCCCGCATCCACAATGATGGGCAGGGAAATTTCTTCAATGAGAATCCGCAGCATTTCTTTTGTCTGGAGCCCACGATTACTGCCTATGGGAGCACCAAGGGGCATGACTGCCGCAGCACCCGCCGAAACAAGACTCCTTGCAATCATAAGGTCCGCATTCACATAGGGCAGCACAACAAAACCTTCTTTTGCCAGAATTTCCGTGGCTTTTACCGTTTCATAACCATCGGGCAGGAGATAGCGGTTGTCTGATATCACTTCTATCTTGATCCAGTTGCCGCAGCCCATAGCCTTGGCCAGACGGGCAATGCGTACGGCTTCCTCCGCCGTTCTTGCTCCGGAAGTATTGGGCAGAAGTCTCATATTGGAAGGAATATGCTTCATGACATTGTCCGTTGAAGCATTCAGATCCACCCGGCGCAGGGCAACGGTGATGACCTCGCTGCCCGATGCGGCCAGCACACCGGGAATGAGGGTATCGGAAGGGTATTTTCCCGTACCCACAAAAAGACGGGAGGAAAGGGCTTCGCCTCCTATCAGCAAGGCATCCTTTGCTGGAGAAATCAAACAGGGATCAGAAAAATTCATTTCACCCACCTCCCACAAAGCGCAGTATTTCTACCTGATCCCTGCTGTTAAGAAAGGTTTCGGAAAAACGTTTTTTTTCGATAATGAGGCCGTTCAGCTCTACCACCACCGTATCCGGTTTCAGCTTTTTGGACTGAAGCAAGGCAAGAATATCCGTTTTTTTTTCCATCATTTCTTCTCTGCCATTAACGATAATCTGCATGGTGCATCCTCCACGGGTAGGCCTTCCTTACGAGTAAAAACGGAACATAAAGAGGGGTTTTTAATGGGGCTAGGGGAGGAAAGGAGGGAAAGCTTTTCTGGGAGGGTATGGGGCCTGGGTTGTCTCGGACAGGCCTTTTTTGGTTTTTGTACTCAACAAAAACAAAAAGGGCCTGCCAAAGGCAAGCCCTGAAGAGACCTTCTACCGGATGCATGTATATGGTGCACCCTTGCTCTTTTTCGCTTCCCTACGGCAGTATGAACTGCTTCAGGTTCCAAGGGTCGGATCTTTTTATGATCCCTCTCAGCCTCTTTAAGGCTCCCCCAGCAATCAAAATGTAACGGGTAGGATATAATAATTTTTTTACAACAAAGTAAAGCTTATTTTTTACCAGTAAAAAAAACGGAACCTAAACCTATCCACTTCAGTTTTAGATTCCGTTATGATTATTTTCAGAAGTTAAAGTATCTTTCTATGAAATTATTGCGACCAAAAAAGCCTTTAAAAAGTTTCAGTATCATTTTACTCTCCTCATCATTATATAGTCACTTTGACCCATTGTTTTTTGCATTGCACCAAAAACCTGACAGTAACATAACCTTTATTATGTTTGTGTCAACAAATATTTTTACAATTAACCAAAAAGGTGATCCTTGAATTTACTTATTGTGCACCCCAACGACTTTATATCGGAAAATATGGTATCCATATCCGGTCCAAGGCTCCATCATATAAGAAACATATTGAAAACGGATATAGATCAAAGCCTTGCCATGGGTATTCTCAACGGTTCAATAGGTACGGGTATTCTGGCTAGCAGAAATGAAAGCAGGGATCTGTTTCAGGTACAGTTTTCAAGTCCGCCTCCACCGGCCTTAAACGTAACTCTTATCCTCGCCCTTCCTCGTCCCAAGGTATTCAGGCGCATTCTTCAATCCATTACCAGCCTTGGAGTGAAACACATTATTCTTCTCCATGCCTTCAGGGTTGAAAAAAGTTACTGGCAAAGTCCGTTTCTGTCTGACACCTCTATTTTTACGCAATGCATCAAAGGTCTTGAACAGGCTAAGGACACAATGGTACCCTTTATTCAGATGGAAAAAAAATTCAAACCCTTTGTTGAAGATCAACTGCCCCTTCTTCTGAAAGATAAAAAAGGATATATTGCACACCCATATTGCGAATCCTCTTTTGGTAATCCTGAACCCCCTGCCGTTGTTGCCATTGGTCCTGAAGGTGGATTTATTCCCTACGAGGTCCAATTACTGGAAAAAGCAGGTATGCAGTCCTTTTCCATGGGTGCACGTATCCTTACAACAGAAACAGCCGCATCCGTTCTTCTTTCACGATTTCTTCCTTTTTAATCTGAAACAAAATCATTTTTTTAAGTTTCCTTGTAAAAAAAACAAAAATAACTATCTTTTTTTTAATCTCTTGGATGTTATTGTCTGGTTGATTACACAAAAATAATATCCAGCCTCCTCTTCACCCAGCCATTCTCACGTTGAAGGAGATATTCATGAGCTACATTAAGATTCGTTTTGGATCGGAATTTGATCAGTCCCGAAGCTGCGGAGGTTCCGTTTCAGAAATGTTCACTTCCGTAAATCCCATGTTTTCCGTTGGCCAGAGAAGGTGGAATCCTTCCATGGATATTTATGAAACAGAAGATCATATTATCATTCTTGCGGAAATTGCTGGTGTTGAAAAAGAAAATCTTGAACTGGAAATCAGCCATAAGGCCATACGTATTCATGGAACGCGTAATTGTAAAATATCCATGTCAAATACCACCTACAGACTGGCGGAAATATTTTATGGTTGTTTTGAGAGAGTCCTTTTCCTGCCCACAACCATAGATACGGAAAAGGTCAGTGCATCCTACACCAATGGTTTTCTGGAAATTAACCTTACCAAAAAAAATTCCCGAAATATTCACCGCGTTGAAATTCAGTCCGATTAAACATTTGATATACTATCCGGAGGTGAGCGATGCAGGAGCAGCAGCCGTCCCTGGAACTGAGCCAGGAAAAATTACCCGAAATCTTACCCATTCTTCCCCTTCATGACGTGGTCCTTTTCCCTAAAATGGTGCTGCCGCTGGTTGTACGTCAGGAACAGTCCGTACAACTGATTGATGAAGTAATGGGTAAAGACCGAATTGTCGGATTTATTGCCGTTAAAAAAAATAAAGATAAAGGAAATCCTTTCACTTCACCCGAAGAACTCTATGAAACAGGTTGCGGTGCCATCATATTAAAAATGGCCAAAGGAGAGGACAATCGTGCCCAGCTTCTCGTTCAGGGTATCAGCCGCTTTTCCCTTAAGGAATACAACGCCCATAATCCCTACCTCGTTGCCAATATCCGGCAGATAGAAGAACCGGAAACCAAAGGCAAAGAAATAGATGCCCTTACTTCCAATCTGCTTGACCTTTACATACAGGTTGTGGAGCTTTCTCCCGGTCTTCCGCAGGAAATGGCTCAAATGGCCAGAAACATTGATGAGCCCGGTGTTCTTGCGGATATGATTACCTCAACTATCAATACGAGCCATGAAGAAAAACAAAAAATCCTTGAAATTACGGACCTTAAAAAACGACTCAGGGAAGTCACTAAGATTGTTAATTATCAGCTTGAAATTCTCAAAATTGGTTCCAAAATTCAGACGCAGGTAAAAGAAGATATGGGCCAGAAGCAAAAAGAATTTTATCTGAGACAACAGCTCAAGGCCATTCGGGATGAACTGGGTGAAAGTGATGAACCCACAGTTGAAGTGGATGATTACCGCGCTAAGATAGCAGAAAAAAAACTTTCCGAAGAAGCCAGAAAAGAAGCGGAAAGGGAGCTGAAACGTCTTTCCAGAATGCACCCATCTTCTGCAGAATACAATGTTGTTACAACCTATCTTGACTGGATGGTGGCCCTGCCATGGGGTCATTCAACGGAAGATATTATTGATATTAAAAAAGCCAGAAAAATTCTGGATGATGATCACTATGGACTTGAAAAGGCAAAAAAACGCATACTTGAATACCTCGCTGTCCGTAAACTGAAACCGGATTCCAAAGGCCCCATACTCTGCCTTGCCGGACCTCCCGGAACGGGAAAAACATCCCTTGGTCGATCCATAGCCAAAGCTTTGGGCAGGGAGTTTGTTCGCATGGCCTTAGGAGGCGTACGCGATGAGGCTGAAATAAGGGGTCACAGAAGAACTTACGTAGGTGCACTCCCCGGAAGAATTATCCAGGCACTACGAAGGGCCGGAACGGATAACCCCGTATTTATTCTTGATGAAATAGATAAGCTGGGCAATGATTTCAGAGGAGATCCATCATCCGCCCTGCTTGAAGTACTGGATCCGGAACAGAATCATTCTTTTGTGGATCATTACGTTGATGTACCCTTTGATCTCTCCAAGGTTATGTTCATCACAACGGCTAATGTGCTGCATACCATACCACCGGCACTGAGAGACCGCATGGAAGTTATTGAACTTTCCGGGTACACGCTGGATGAAAAAGTAAAAATATCAAACAGATATATTATACCCAGACAGAGAAAAGCCCATGGCATCAATGCCAACCAGATAACCTTTACCAATGGTTCCGTACGTCATATTATTGAAGATTATACCCGTGAGGCAGGACTTAGAAATCTTGAAAGGGAAATTGCCTCCATATGCAGAGGCGTGGCAAGCCGCATAGCGGAAGGAGAAGCGGAAAACGTTTCTATTAACGTGATGAATATTCCCAGATACCTGGGACCTAAAAAAATTCATAACGAGGTGAATACCAACATCAAGGTTCCAGGGGTTGCCGTGGGACTTGCATGGACTCCTGCCGGTGGTGATGTGCTGGTCATTGAGGCCAAAGCCATGAAAGGGAAGGGGAAACTCACCCTTACGGGACAGCTGGGGGATGTCATGAAAGAATCTGTATCCGCAGCCATGAGTTTTATAAAGGCAGATGCATCCCGTCTTCAGATTCCAGAAGACTTTTTTGAAAATCATGATCTTCACATCCATGTACCTGCCGGTGCTATTCCAAAAGACGGGCCTTCAGCAGGGGTAACCATGCTCACAGCCATAACCTCTCTGGCAACGGGCAGAAAAGTGAACCAGAACCTTGCCATGACCGGAGAAATAACCTTGCGGGGTGAAGTGCTTCCCGTAGGCGGTATTAAGGAAAAGGTACTCGCCGCACACAGAGCGGGAATAAGAACGCTGATTCTTCCCAAATGGAACGAAAAAGATACGGAAGAAATACCTAAAAAAATCAAAAAAGAAATTATTTTTTACTTTCCGGATAAAATGCTGGACGTTCTGGATATCGCCCTTGAAAAAGGGGAAAATATAAAAAAGGAAACATCAAAAGAAAAACAAAAGCCACCCAGAAAACCGGCAGAGAACAAATGACGTATTCATAACCAACAATAAAAGCCCGCACCCAAAAACAGTGTGCGGGCTTTTATTATTTCCTTCATGTATTGTATCACATGTCAATCATGGTCACTTCCAGTGCATTATTCTGGATAAACTCACGTCTGGGCTCAACCTCATCACCCATAAGCAGGGTAAAAATATCATCGGCAACCTGAGCATCTTCAACCTTGACTTGTAACAGTCTCCTTTTATCAGGATCCATAGTGGTTTCCCACAGCTGGTCCGGGTTCATCTCACCAAGGCCCTTATAGCGCTGAATATTAATTCCTTTTTTAGCTTCTTCATTGATTTTTTTATAAAAAGACCTGAGATTACCTAATGTTTCCCTGTTGTCTGTCTCTTTAGAAGAAATTTGGAAAGGAGGCCTGTTAAATTCTTTTATTTTCTGGCTTAAATCGGCACATCTCTGATACTCTTGGGAAAAAATAAAACTTCTCCCTATTCTTACGGGTTTTTTCTCCCTGACTGTTGCATATTCTTCTTCCAGCGATATTTTCCTTTCCGGAGATGTTACCACCAGTTCAAAAATATCCCTCTCTGCATTCCACATAAACTGGTTTATTTCATATCCGGAAGCAAGGAGATGATTGTGGACACGCTGCATCAGTTCTTCGTTTTTAAGGTCCTCTTTTTCCTTTATGCCTTCTCCCAGCAGAATATCCATCAGCTCGGGTTCATATCCCTTGCGCTGGAGTTTTTCCTGATTCAGCATAAAAAGGTCAAGATTTTTTAAAAATGTATAGAGAACCTCACTTTCCAGAGGTGTTTCTTCGTTATGAACATAAATATGTTTCAGGTCACAGACCCTTTTCAGCAGATAACGGCTGTATTCATTTTCATCTTTAAGATAAATGCCACCCTTTCCTTTTCCTATACGGTACAGAGGAGGCTGGGCAATATACATATACCCTTTTGCTATAACCTCAGGAACCTGCCTGTAGAAAAAGGTAAGAAGCAGAGTCCGGATATGGGAACCATCCACATCCGCATCCGTCATAATAACAATTTTATGATACCGGACCTTTTCAATATCAAATTCTTCCCTGCCTATTCCAGCACCAAGAACGGTAATTATATTTTTGACTTCTTCACTTTTCAGAATCTTGTCAAAACGTGCTTTTTCAACGTTTAATATCTTACCCCTCAAGGGTAGAATAGCCTGAAATCTTCTGTCCCTTGCCTGCTTTGCCGAACCTCCGGCAGAATCGCCCTCCACAAGAAAGAGTTCCCTTTCTTTGGGATCGGAATACTGACATTCTGCAAGTTTTCCGGGTAGTGTTGCATCGGCCATTCCTCCCTTGCTTCTGGCAAGATCTCTTGCACGCCTGGCTGCTTCTCTGGCACGGGCAGCTTCCACAGCCTTCACAATAATTTTTCTTGCAATGGAAGGATTTTCTTCAAAAAACAGATTCAGCTTTTCGTTTACCAGAGATTCAACCAACCCCTTAACCTCAGAGTTCCCAAGTTTGGTTTTCGTCTGGCCTTCAAACTGAGGTTCTTTTATTCGAATACTGACAATGGCTGTCAGTCCTTCACGGACATCATCTCCGGATATTTTGGCCTGCATATTTTTAGGGATATGGTCCCCGGAAGCATAGGCATTCAAGGTACGGGTAAGGGCTCCCTTGAATCCACTGAGATGAAAACCGCCTTCCACAGTATGAATATTATTTGCAAAAGACTGAATTTTTTCATTGAAGGAATCATTGTACTGAATGGCAACTTCTATCTGAACATCATTGCGTTTTCCTTCAATAACAATGGGATCATGAATCAAAGCATGATGACGATTCAGATATTCGACAAAGGACCGTATCCCACCTTCATAATGGAAATCATCCCGTTCATCGGATCTTTCATCTTCTATGACGATACGAATCCCTTTATTCAGAAAGGCGAGCTCACGCATACGTCGGCTTAAAATTTCGTAAACAAAGCTGTCCGTATTCATTACCGTTGTATCAGGTTTGAAATGAACCTGTGTTCCGGTCAGATCCGTTTCACCAATGATCTTTAGTTCGGAAGTCTTTTTTCCTTTGGAAAAAGTTTGAAAAAAAACATTTCCTTTTTGCCAGATAGTCAGTTCCAGAAGATCTGAAAGTGCATTGACAACGGAAATCCCAACACCGTGAAGACCACCTGAAACCTTATAGGTATCATTATCGAATTTTCCACCAGCATGAAGTTTGGTAAGAACCACTTCTGCCGCAGGTACCCCTTCTTTCTCGTGTATTTCAGTGGGGATTCCCCTGCCGTTATCTTTGACGGTTACACTGTTGTCCGTATGGATAGTGATTTCAATCCTGTCACAATATCCTGCCATGGCTTCATCAATGGAGTTATCCACTACCTCATAAACCAGATGATGGAGACCTTCACTTTCAATGTTACCAATGTACATGGAAGGACGTTTACGGACGGCTTCAAGGCCTTCAAGTATTTTTATATTTTTAGCTGTATAGGTATTTTCAGTCATTTTTTTTATATTCTTATCGGCATAATTACGGATGTGAAGTGATTGTCAGATTTTCCTTTTATAATACAGGGTGTCTGACTGTTATGAATATAAACATGAACCTCTTCTTCTTCTACCAGGGCTAAGGCATCCATAAAAAACTTTGGATTAAAGGCAACTTCAAACCCTTCCCTTTCAAAGGAAATTGTCAGTTCTTCATGGGATTCTCCCATATCGGGATTGGATGTCATGAGGGTGAGTTTATCCCTGTCAAAGGAAAATATGATGGATCTGAATTCATCATCAGACAGAATGGACATTCTGCGAAGGCTCATGATGAGTTCCTGTCTGTTAAAAACAATAATATTTTCCGGATCCATCTGCATGATATCCTGATAACCGGGGAAGCCTCCTTCCAGAAGGGTTATGGAAAAAATTTCTGTTTCTTTGGCAACCACAAAGCGGTTATTCAGTACACCAATATTGACAGGAAGGTTCGTATCTAAAAATTTGAGCAGTTCTGCAAGACCTTTTTTAGGTATCAGTAGAAAAGGACTTCCTTCTTTAAAAGGAAACTCTTGTGCCGATGGCATATCATACTTAACCATCCTTTTGGAATCCGTTGACACACCACGAATAAAACTGTTTCCTTCTTCATTTGTAAATGATTCCATATACAATCCCTGAGTGTAGATTCGTTTTTCTTCAACAAGGGCTGGTATGGATATATTTTTTTCGATCATTTTTTTAAAATGGTGGCTATCCACGGCAATAAAAGATGTATCCGTATCCCTTCCGATTTCAGGAAAATCTTCAGGGTTCATACCTACAATATGAAAAAGAAGATTATTTTCTCCTATTTCGATCCATCTGTTTTCTATTTCGCTGAGAAGAATTGTTTCTGAAGGGAAACTTTTAACTATTTCGTATAGTTTTTTAGCATTAATGCAAACAGTTCCCGTTTCCTGTATATCGGCAGGATAGATACCCGTAAAGTCTGTTTCAAGATCCGTTGATTCTATGCGCAGGGTTCCATCCTGCTCACCCGTAAGACGTACGGTAGACGTTATAAAAAGATTGGTTTTTCTTCCTGCTATGCCTTGAATTTTTGCAAGGACTTCATTGATTTCATTTTTTATGAGTCGGCATTTCATTTTTTTCTCCGCTTTATTTGCCTTTGTTTTTATTTTTTACATTTTTGCAAAAAACCTCTCTTTTTTACCAGCCTTTTTTTCTTTTTACAATTTTTGTTTTTTATTCTTTTCTTATTTAATAAAAACTCATAATAAGCTTTAGTCTTTTTTGTTGAAAGAGTATATAAATAGCTGTTATTTTTTCATTTTAGTCCTTTTTTTATTGTTTTTTACTCTCTTTTGTTCTGTTGAAAAAACATAACTTTTAGGTTCTTTTTTTTATTTGTTTAAAACCCGTATGGTTTTGAACATATAGTATCTGGATTTTTTTGTTCTTCGACAAAAGATGGTTGATAATTATTGTATCCTACCTGTCTTGGGTTGAACGTTTAACCCAGGCCTTCATATCTGAAAATGTTTGTTTCCATTCATCAGACGTTCGTATGGAAACAAATTCTGTAAAAAGTTGATCAATAAATTCATAGGTTTTTTGAATAAGTAAAAATTTTTCTAAAACAGCACCCTCTAACTCATCATTTTCATGAACAGAAGCCGTTTCCGGTGTTTTTAGGCTGGAAAAGCCAAGATGTTCCCCTTTAAGAATAAAGCTCCACTCATGTTCTCCAGAAATCATGATCAGTTGCATTTCCATGACCACAGCACCTTTTTTAAGGGCTACCATAGCTTCTTCTAAACCAGCTGCGTCTCCTTTGATGGTAAGGGTTTCTATACGGTCATCTCCATAGCGATTCTGCAGTACTACCCTGTTTCCAAGCCGGAAATCGGATATTTCTTCATGGACTTTGCTGGCCTGATCAGGATTGGTTTCTGAAAGAAACCAGAGCCATGTAAGGAATTCCTGACCAACAAAACTGAAACGATTATATGCAACGGCGATATCAAGCATTATTTACTCCGAAAAACGTACGGGGCTGAGGGTGGTAAAGGCATCTTTCTGGGTATCCGTTATATTTTTAGTAAACATGACTGCTGTGTACGGAAATATGCGGATAAGCTGACGTTCAAAGGTTTTTAAGAAAAGGGTTTCCACCTCTTCACTGGCGGCTTTCTGGCTGGAAAAAAAATAGGCCTCTCCCGCTTCCATGTCCCATAAAAAATCATAGATGCTGGGGGTGGCAGGAATTCTCAGTAAAAGAGAGGCCTCTATGTCTTCTTTGAGAGCTTTTTTTTCATTTTTGGATAAAAAATCTTTTCCTGATTCCTGAAGACGTTTCTGTGTTTCCATTATAACCAGTTTTTTTAATATTTTGGATGGAATAGCTTTTTTGTCAATTCTCAGACAAAACAAAATAAAATTTCCAAAAACAATTGTTTTTTCTGAAAAATCAGATAAGTAGTGAGATTCAAAGGGAGTCCATCCGCTGGTAAAAAGAGCGGCAGGGTCTTCTATTTCTGGAAAACGGTTGCTGTGAACTCTGTCTCTTATGCTTTCAAGGGAAAGATTTTCATGGTTTCCTTCTACTCGATACCTTGTCAGTGCTGTGGATGAAGAAAGCAGGGCCATAAAACTCCATATATTCTGGAAACTAATTCCTGGATGATGTGTTAAAAGTTTAAAAAAACAGGAATATTTTGATATATTCTCCATATTTTACTATCATGGATTCATATAAAAAGCACCTATGAAAAACAGGAAATCAAATGAGTATACATACCTGTGTAAACCCCGGCAGAGGCGTTGATTCCATTCCCTTTGGTTCCGATGAAAAGTTTGTTGTAGCATCCTTGGGTTTGGCAGATTTTACTGATTTAATTAAAGAAAAAACTCTGGGAAGTACAAAGGTACTGTATTATTTTGATAGAGGAATTACGTTTTATTTTGATGAAGAAGATGGGTACCGTCTTGGCTGTATAGAGGTGGAAGGTTTTTCTATTTTCATGTTTGATCAGAATGTAGCCCGTATTTCTAAGGAAGAACTGAAAAACGTGCTAAGGAAAAATGGAATTGAAGACTGGTATGAGGATAATGATGAAGAACAGGAAGCCCTTACGTCAGATTCTCTGGCGGCAACTTTTTATTTTGAGTTTAACACCCTTATTTCTGTCCAGATAGGGGTGTGTACGGATCAGGAAGAAAATCCGATATGGCCGTAAGGGGATGTGAAAATTATGAAATTTATAGCAGATCTGCATATACATTCAAAATTTTCCATGGCAACGGCCTCCTCTCTGGATCTGGAGCACCTTTATATTTCCGCACAGGAAAAAGGTATTTCGGTTATTGCCACCGGAGACTGTACCCACCCTGGCTGGTATGAAGAACTGAGTACTAAGCTTGTTCCGGCAGAATACGGGTTGTATGCCCTGAAGAATGAAATAGCTTCTGACCTGGACTCTCTGGTTCCTCAAGGATGCAGGCGGGAAGTACGCTTTATGCTTTCTTCGGAAATCAGTTGTATTTACAAAAAGAATGGCAAGGTAAGAAAAAACCATAACCTTGTTTATTTTCCAGACCTTGCGTCCGTAAAGAAATTCAATACCCGCCTGGGCCGTATGGGTAATATCGTTTCGGATGGCAGACCTATTTTGGGTTTGGACAGTCGTGATCTGTTAGAAATGGTATTGGAAACCCATACCCACGCTTTTCTTATTCCTGCCCACATATGGACTCCATGGTTTTCTCTTTTAGGATCCAAATCAGGTTTTAACCATATAACTGATTGTTTTGGTGATCTTACCCGTCATATTTTTGCTGTGGAAACAGGCCTTTCATCAGATCCTGCCATGAACTGGCGGGTTTCTTTTCTTGATGATTTTTGCCTTGTATCAAACTCTGATGCCCATTCTCCGGGTAATCTGGGAAGGGAAGCCAATATACTGAATACGGATTTCGATTATATGGGTATTTACAATGCCCTTAAATATAAGGATCCGGAAATGTTTTTGGGAACATACGAATTTTATCCCGAAGAGGGTAAGTATCATCTGGATGGGCACAGAAAATGCGGTGTCCGTTTTTCTCCGGAGGAGTCCATGGGCCTTGGTGGTATCTGCCCTGTCTGTGGAAAACCTCTTACCCTTGGTGTTTTATATAGAGTGTGTGAGCTTGCGGACCGAAAAAATCCGGATACGAGCCGAAAAATACCTTTTCACAGTATTGTTCCTTTAAAAAATATTCTTTCGGAAATTCATGGGGTTGGACCTAAGACCAAAAAGGTTCAGGCAAGTTATGAACAAGTTTTAAAAAAATGTGGTTCAGAACTTTCCGTTCTTTGGGAAAAAGATAAGTATGAACTAAAAAGCCTGGGGATTCCTCTCCTCGATGAGGCAATTGTAAGAGTGAGGGAAAATCGTATTTTTCTTGAAGGAGGATATGACGGTGATTACGGAAAGGTGAAAATCTTTTCCAGCGAAGAAAAAAATGATCTTCTTCCCCAAAAAAAATTTTTTCCCCTTCAGGAAGAAGCAAAGGGGGAACAGAAAAAAACTGAAAAATATACAAACCAAAAAATAAAAGGGCTTATAAAAGACTGTTCCCGGACCAGAAAGGAAGAAAAAGCCGTTTTACAGCTGAATGATGAACAGGAAGCAGCGGTGCATTACACCCATGGCCCTTCTTTGATCATTGCGGGACCCGGAACGGGTAAGACAAGAACCCTTACCTGTAAAATAGCCAGGATGGCAAAAAAAGCTGACGTGAGTAAAGGGGTTGTTCTGGCCATAACCTTTACCCGAAAAGCTGCTGAAGAGATGAAGGAAAGACTGGATAATCTTGGTGTAGACGAAGGCAACGTTCTGGTTCAGACCTTTCATGGTCTGGGGTATGAAATTCTTGAGGAATCAGGAGAACAAATTCAGCTTGCGGATCGGAATGTATACGAATTTCTGATCAGACAGACTATCCGGAAAAGTGGGTTGAACATAAATGTTCATTCGGCAAAGCAAAGAATATCAGATGTAAAAAAAATGATGTTCACAGGCGCGGTTCCAGACAATGAATCTTTTTTTCTGCTTACAAGCTATGAAAAGGAGATGAATGCTGCGGGAATGATGGATTTTGATGATCTGGTCATAAAAAGTATTGAATGTTTAGAAAAGAAAAAGTCGTTTTATGAAAAATTCATAAAACGATTCACAGCTGTCTGTATAGATGAATATCAGGATCTTGATGCGGCCCAGTATCGTCTTGTTAAGCTGATGACAAAGGATATCAGTAAAATAACAGCCATAGGAGATCCCAATCAGTCCATTTACGGTTTCAGGGGTGGAGACTCCTTTTATTTTGATCAGTTTCGGAAAGACTGGCCGGGCACGAAACTGTTCAGACTTACCCGTAACTATCGTTCATCAGAAAATATTCTCAGTACGGCATGGAAGCTGATGGAAAGCAGTTCTGAAGACAGTTCTCTGAAGGTTATTTCTGGCATTCCAGGCAGACCGGTTGTTTTAAAAGTCTGTTCCGATGAAAAAAAAGAGGCGGAATGGATCGCAGATTGCATACAAAAAGGTATTGGTGGAACTGGTCACCATGCCATTTATGCGGGAATGGATGACCATGAAGGTGATCGTTTTGGTTTCTCTGATATAGCTGTTCTGGTGAGAACCCGAAAACAGATGGATATTATAGGGGATGTTTTTTTAAAAAAGGGAATTCCCTTCCAAACAGGATCAGAAAAATCTTTACAGGAAAATGCAGTTGTTAAAGAAATAATTGCCGCCTTCCGTATTCTTTCAGGTCAGGCGATGGTGTGGGATCTTTTTTCTTTTTCTTTTGGCATACCATGTAAAGAAAGCTGGATACAAAAACTGTGGGAAGAAAATCCTCTGCTGTCTTTTCATATGGAAAAAAAAGAAATGGGTTCATTAAACAAAAAAATAAGTGCTTTAACAAAGATGTACCATTCTTCCAGAGATAGTATTCAGCTTATGGAAGCTGTTCTCGACGAGGTGGATCCGGAGAAAAAGAAGAGAGATGATTTGTTTGTTGCTGCTTTGTTAAAGAAGGCGGAAAAGAAGGATCCGGCTGCATTTTTGAAAGAAATTTTTTTAGAAAAAGAGATTGATACGGTCAGCGAGAAGGCCGAAAAAGTAAGTATGATAACCCTTCATGCATCTAAAGGCCTGGAATTTCCAATGGTTTTTATGCCCGGTTGCGAAGAAGGTTTTCTGCCCCACCGTAAAGGAGGGAAAAGTCTTGATGAAGATGAGGAAAGAAGGCTTTTCTATGTGGGTATAACCCGTGCTGCTTCCAGTCTCTGGCTAAGCTGGGCAAAAAGAAGGCGGATTTTTGGGAAAAGTGAGGAGAGAATGATCTCACCTTTTGTTCGTGATATTTTGTTTCTGCTTGCGGAAGAAAAAGAGAGAAAGGCAGTGAAAGAGAAAAAAGATGGACAGATGCGACTATTTTAAACAGGGATTGTCGGTGAAATAATGATTAAAAGGGAAATAATAAAAAAATACGGAAAAGTTTTTTCCCTTGTTTCTCTGTTTTGTCTGTTTTCAAGTACCTGCTTTTCAGACATCTATATGTATGTGGATGAAAAAGGTGTTGTCCGTTTTACCAATGCACCAACGTCATCCAGATATAAGGTTTTTTTAAAAGAAGAGGGGGGAGACAGAAATGATAGCATGGGTCCTCTTACTTTTTACGATGAAAATATAAAAATTGCAGCCGACTACCATGGGATTGATCCGCTTCTGGTCAAGGCTGTTGTGAGGGTGGAATCTTCCTTTAATCCCCTGGCCGTTTCGCCCAAGGGGGCAAAAGGACTGATGCAGTTGATGCCCTCTACCATTAAAGATCTTGGTGTTAAAGATCCCTTTAACCCAAGGGAAAATATTATGGCTGGAACCCGTTATCTGCGAATGATGCTGGATGTTTTTGATCAGGATACGGAGCTGGCCCTTGCAGCCTATAATGCTGGTCCTTCCAATGTAAGAAGATATGAAGGCGTACCTCCTTTCAGGGAAACTCAGGATTATATAAGAAGGGTTTTTTCTTTTTGGGAGGAATACAGCAGATAAAAACCAAGGGGTATGGGATCTGAAAACCCCTTGGCTCCTTTATTATATTTTTTCAGTCCACTGAAAAGGGTCCTTTTTTTCTCCGTACTGAATGGCTGTAATTTCATCAAAAAGCATGGATGCAACCGGACCGGCTGTACCTTTTTGAATGGTGAGAACCCGGTCTTCATACCGGATGGTACCCACAGGAGAGATAACAGCAGCGGTTCCTGAGCCAAATGCTTCGCTAAGCCATCCTTTCTCGTGGGCATCACAGATTTCATTCATGGAAATACGTTTTTCAGAAACGGCAATCCCTTGTTTTTTGGCCATCTGAATAACCGTATCTCTGGTTATACCGGAAAGAATACTCCCGTTGAGGGCAGGAGTTACAATGGTATTATTGATGACAAAAAAGATATTCATGGAGCCCACTTCTTCCACATAACGGTGTTCTTTTCCATCGAGCCACAGAACCTGGGTGTATCCCTCACGCTGGGCTTCTTCCGATGCATAAAGGCTGGCAGCATAATTACCTGCGGTCTTGGCTTCACCAACCCCACCGGGTACGGCTCTTACATAATCAGAAGTAACCCATATTTTAACGGGATTGAAGCCTTCGGGGTAATATGCACCGACTGGTGACAATATGATAAAGAAACGGTATGTGTGGGAGGCCCGGATACCCAGATAAGGGTCGGTTGCAATAATGGCGGGGCGGATGTAAAGAGAAGTTCCCCGGCTGGAAGGAACCCATTCTCTGTCTGTCCGGATCAGATCTTTCAAATGTTCAAGCACAGTATCCGTATCTATTTCAGGAATACACATGCGTTTTGCAGACCGGTTGAAACGATTGAAGTTGTCTCTGGCCCTGAAAAGTTGAATGGTATCGTCTGGACATCTGTATGCTTTTAACCCTTCGAATATGGCCTGTCCATAATGCAATACCGTGGTGGAGGGAGGAAGGGAAAAATTTCCGTAAGGAACGATACGACTGTCATGCCAACCCTTTTCCCGGTTGTAATCCATAAGAAACATATGGTCCGTAAACTGGGTTCCAAAGCTGAGCTGGCTGTCTTCAGGTTTGGTTTTAGGGGTTTGGGTGGATGTAAAGGATACTTTCATCAGGGTTGCCTCTCCAGCTTTTGATGGCTTTTTTGAATGGTTAATACCCATGGGATGGCTTGCGTCCTGTTATATACGTGTTTTTTCAGCCCGGAATCAAGATGGACTTTTGTCTTTTTATTGATTGAAACCCGAAAAAAGATTCTGCATAAAAATCAAATACAGTGTAAGGAGATGTTTTTTATGATCGATCAGGAGTTTAAGAATCAGGCTGTCCCTGTCCAGTTAACCCGAGACAGCCGTTTTTGCTTTGACTGCCACCCGGGAGTTTCCTGTTTTACGGATTGCTGCCGGAAGATAAATATCATGCTGACCCCCTATGATATTATCCGGATGAAAAACCGTCTGGATATCTCATCGGATGAATTTCTGGCGGTCTATACAGAACCCAGAATTCTTGAAAAGACAGGCCTTCCCGTACCCACAATGCGTCTCCTTGATGACGAAAAACAGTCCTGTCCCTTTGTGCGGGATGAAGAAGGATGTCTTATTTATTCTGATCGCCCCAGTGCCTGTCGGTACTATCCCATAGGAATGGCTACGCGCAGTCATGTTGAGGAGACAGGAGATGATTTTTTCTTCATGATCAATGAGGATCGCTGTAAGGGGCATCAGGAGGAAAAAGAATGGACTGTTGGAGAATGGCGTATGGATCAGGGCGTAGACAAACAGGATATGTTCAATGAAGGCTGGACAGAGCTTGTTGTAAGGAAAAAAAGTTTTGGTATGACCATGGATATGACCGAGAAAAGCAGGAAGTTGTTTTTTATGGTCTGTTATAATATTGACGGGTTCAGAAGATTTGTGTTTGAGTCTGATTTTTTAAAAGTCCACACGATCAGTGAAGACATTGTTGAAAAAATAAAAAAAGATGAAATAGCACTTCTTCAGTTCGGATTTGACTGGTTACGTGCGTTGTTGTTCCAGCTGGATCCGGAAGGTAGGTTTACCCCTAAAGAGGGCAGAAAGGTCACGGCAGACTAGATTTGCCGACAACAACTTTTATATAGTTTTGAAATTTATAGGAGTCCCCATCAGAAAAGATGGGGACTTTTTTTATCAGGGTTTCAGGTAATCTTCTGTGTAATAAAGGTCTGACCAGCAGGCAGGATTTGTCAGGCGTTCTTTGATATCAACGTTAAAAAATTCTCCCGCAGGGTTCAATATGGCAGGATTTTTTTCATGAACCTCCCGTGCTGTAGCCAGGACATAATTAAAACCTTTTTGGGTCATTTTACCCAATGGTTTTCGGCAGGGTCCGGAAGGCATACCGAGAAGTTGCATCAGGGTTTTAAGGGCCAGGGGATTGCGTGCTCTGCAGGCAACGGGACCATAGGGTGTTTCTTCCTGTGTTGTGACCGTAACCAGGCGGAAGAGGGGTTCTATGTCGGAAAGAATCTGCTGGGCTCTTTCCGTTTCACCCTTTCCGAGACAATAGGTCATCTCCGTTACAGCTGCAGGTACAACATTGGAGGCAACAGAAATAATACCCGATGCGGCAATATAAGGATCTGTCATCATAGGAAAAGTAAGGGCGTCATCACCGGAAAAAATAAAAAAATCTTTACCGCAGCACTCACGGGTCCGACGCATGTTTTCCATATTTCCGGTAGCTTCCTTCACGCAGCGTACGTTTTTGTATGTCTTGTGAAGGATGGCGATGTCTTCGGGAAACATCTGTGCTCCCGTTCGGCCGGGTATGATGTAGGGAATGATATCCATATCCGGAAAGGCCTGTGCTATGGGACCAATATATTCTCGACGGATTTCAAGGGAGCTGGGGCCGTTATAGTAGGGATCCACAAGGAGAATGGCATCTACGCCACAGTTGGCTGCATGCTGGGCAGCATGCAGGGATTCCGTTGTATTGTTACTGCCGGCTCCGGCAATACAAAGAGCTTTCTTTTTGCATTTGGAAGCAACGGTTTTTATGACGGTATTGTGTTCTTCCCAGTTCAGGGTCGGGCTTTCTCCTGTGGTACCCACTGCAAGAATGCCCGTAACTCCGCATTGAAGCTGAAAATCGACAAGATGTTCAAGCCCTTTGTAGTCAACGGCATTATGGAACATAGGTGTGACGAGCGCGGTATAACAGCCTGTGCGCATCTGAATCTCCCTTCTGTGCGAAATATCCGAAAAAGATACTATATAAGGATAAAGGTAAGGGTCTCTGTTTCGGGTGAAGTTTGCCTTCCTGTCCGCCTACCATAGATTTGACGCTTTGACAATATTTAACCCTTTGGGAATACAGCAAAGATAAATAGTCTTGACATAAAGGGACAGCCCATATTAACGAAAACCGTTCGATTGGTTTTTTGTTTTATGATGAATAATCATAAAAAAATTTATTTCATTCTGTATGGCAGGTCTGATAAGTGAGGGTTGTATCCGGTTTGTCGATTTGTGAAGGCTACATAAGGTTGGGGTGAGTGAGGTCAGGCAAAAAGGTGGATGGCCGAAGCGGGTTCGAGTCATCTTCGATTTGCAGGTTGAGCGGAAAAAAGAATTATATGGGCTGCCGGTTTGCCAGGAAAGCAGTGGTTTTTAAAAAAACAGGCTTGTTGGCTTGAAAGATATTTCTTTAAACATGTAAAGGGTGGATGCTATGCAGAAAGCACAGAATGCTGAAGAATATATTGCGATGCAGCGAGCCTCGCTGGCCGGTAACTCAGAATGCGGTGCGAGTCATTATAATCTTGCCGTAGCACTGATGGGCCAGAAAAAATATGAAGAAGCCGAGTCCCATCTTCACGAAGCTGTTTCGTGCAGCCCGAATCTGGCGGAGGCTTTTGTTCAGCTGGGCGCTATCTGTCTTCAGAGAGGGGATGCGGAAGGGTGTCTTCACTACAACAAGCGGTCCATAAAGGCCCGCGCAGGATTTGCACCGGGCTATGCAAATATAGGATATCTTGAACTTCAGAACGGTAATATTGATGAAGCCATTAAGAATCTTCAAAAGGCCATTGTTTTTAATTCAAAACATGTTCAGGCTTATACCACCCTGGCTTCCGCCTATCTCATGAAAGGTCTTATGGATGAAGCCATTGAAATATGTTTAAAGAGTATTGAGATCGAACCTGATTTTCCCATCAGCTATAATAACCTTGCCGTGGCTTATCTTGAAAAGGGTGAGTACGCCAAGTCCATAGAAAATGCCGACAAGGCAGGGTCGCTTGGGTATACAGTGGCGGAAGGCCTGTTAAAAGAACTTGAGCCCTACAGACAATAGTTTCCAGAGCAGGCAAAAAGTATGCTTTGGATATGCGCCGGACCTTATTTCGGAAAAGAAAATGGCTATATACCAATATGGTATTGCAGGTGTCACGGACAGCCTTCATCCGGAGGACTCTTCGTATACTCATTTACTGCCATCCAATCGAGAGTTGACCGGAGCTTCTGACAGTGTGGGGTGCGGCCTTTTTCTGGAGGGAGTCGGCAGATTTGTAGAAAATCATATTATTGATCTGGAAAAAGTTTGCGGAGAAAAAATCAGCAATGTGAGGGTTACCCTTGAAAAGCATGGCGCATTTTACCACCCCTGCCGGGTTACTCTGAATAATCAGTGTGCCCTTTCTTTTGTGGTGAATGGTGCGGTTACGGAAGAGGGTATCCGGGTCATGCACTCGGAAGAAAAATCCCTCAGGCTTCTTTGGGATAAAAAAATTAACAATATTCCAGAGCTTCTTTTTTCGGAAGAAGGCTTGCTTTCCGATGGCCACCGGGTTTCTTTTTTTTCAGCAACATGGTTTGACGATTTTTATGAGTTTCACTGGTCTTTTGACGGAAAAGAGCTGGCAATATCCGTATGGGAAGACAATGATAAAAAAAAGTCCCTTTCTTCAGGGCAGGTTTTCGATCTTTTTCGCAAAGCAGCCCGTATTTTAAGTTCTGCCTACGATTTTGATCATTTTCATCAGATATTTCCCTGGCATCATGCGGCCGGTGATTTTGTGGTACGTTCCGTTGGCGATTATGTGGATGTTCGCCTGATAACGGTACGCCAGTACACAAGTCTTTTTGGTACGGATCCGGAACATGCTGATATGTCAGACCGAATGGACTGCATGTTTTATTTTTTATGGAATCTGCTTCTGCGCATGCGCCTTGATCGCCTTGATGGCATTGGTGAGCTGATCTGGGCACCTGAAGAAATTGTTGTTCCCTGCATCCGTGGTTTTTTCGATGCCTTTGTTGAAAAAGCCGTTCATCGGGAAGATATTTCTATGGTTCTGGGGGTTTTTCAACAGATTATCGAATCCATGGGTAAAGATGGTCTTTTTGAAATCCATGAGGATATTCTTTCCGTCTACCATCCCGAATCTCCGGAAAGGATTCTTATGGGTGAGAATCTGAGGGCTCATTCAGATCTGGTTTTTGATAGTATTATGAGCGAACCGGTAATAAAATAATGATGACAGGGGAATAAAAATACAAGATGGGGATAGTCTTTGGGAGGAAAGAATCAAGATAGAGGGTTTTTGGAGAAAAATTGATAAATAAGAGCTATCGGTTTTGAAGAAAAAAACCCTTTTTTATTGACAATCATGCGTTCACATCCTATATGATCCATCTTTGAACAGACATGAAACAGGCGGTTTTTTGATAAAGAAATAAGAAACATTTTATGTTTCGGAGTTATGGTGAGTTCCCCTTGACTGTACGTCAGGATTGTAAATCTTTTACATGGAGGTAAGGTAATGGCAAAACACGAAACTCCGTTGTTGGACCAGCTGGAGTCTGGCCCCTGGCCGAGCTTCGTCTCCGACATGAAGCTTGAAGCTGAAGTCCGTGCCAAGAATGAGGCTGGCATTGAATTTCAGATTCCGGTAGATGCTGTGGATGACCTGCTGGGTGTTCTGGAACTTTCTTATGTACACGGCCGTACCCACTGGAAACATGGGGGTATCGTTGGTGTATTCGGTTATGGTGGTGGTGTTATCGGTCGTTATTGCGACCAGCCGGAAATGTTTCCCGGCGTTGCCCACTTCCACACCGTTCGCGTGGCGCAGCCTGCTGGTAAGTACTACAAGGCAGACTATCTGCGTCAGCTCATGGACATCTGGCAGATGCGCGGTTCCGGCATGACCAACATGCATGGTTCCACGGGTGATATTGTTTTCATTGGTACCCGTACCGAGCAGCTGGAAGAAATCTTCTATGAACTGACCCATAATCTGAATACAGACCTTGGTGGTTCCGGTTCCAACCTGAGAACCCCTGCGGACTGCATTGGTTCTTCCCGTTGTGAATTTGCCTGCTATGACACCAATGGTCTGTGTCATTTCCTCACCAATCTGTATCAGGACGAGCTGCACCGTCCCGCTTTCCCCTACAAGTTTAAGTTTAAGTTCGACGGGTGCCCCAATGGTTGCGTTGCCTCCATTGCACGCTCTGACATGAGCTTTATCGGTACCTGGAAGGATGATATCCGTATTGATCAGGAAGCTGTTCAGGCGTATATCGGTGGTGAGATTGCTCCCAACGGTGGTGCTTTTAAAGGCCGTGACTGGGGTGCTTTCGATATTCAGAAAGAAGTCATTGATCTCTGCCCCACCGAATGTATGTGGATGGAAGGCAAAGAGCTGAAAATCGACAACAAAGAGTGCAACCGCTGCATGCACTGCATTAACGCCATGCCCCGTGCCCTGCGCGTAGGTAAGGATACCGGTGTTTCCATTCTGGTAGGTGCCAAGGCCCCCATTCTGGATGGTCAGCAGATGGGTTCTCTTCTGGCTCCCTTTGTTGAAGTCAATCCCGAAGATGATTATGCTGCTGTTACGGAAGTGATTGAATCTATCTGGGATTGGTGGATGGAAGAAGGCAAGAACCGTGAGCGCCTTGGCGAGCTTATCCGCCGTGCCGGTTTCCAGAAAATGCTGGAAGTTACCGGTATTAAAGCGGACGCCCGTCACGTCAGCGAACCCCGCTGCAACCCCTACATCTTCTGGAAAGAAGATGAAGTACCCGGTGGCTGGGAGCGTGACGTCAAGGAATACAGAAAACATCATAAGCGCTAAGAAGGGGAGGGATATTCCATGGCTTTTGTATCCTCTGGTTATAATCCGGCTACTCCGATGGAAAACCGGATCACAGATATAGGTCCTCGTCACTTTGAAGAGTTTTATCCTCCGGTCATCAAGGCCAATAAGGGTAAGTGGCTCTACCATGAAATCATTGAACCCGGTGTTCTGGTGCATGTTGCCGAAAGCGGAGATGAAATTTATACCATCCGCTGCGGTGGTGCCCGCCTGATGTCCGGTACCCTGATCCGTGAAATCTGCGATATTGCCGACAAACACTGTGATGGCTACCTGCGCTTCACCACTCGTAACAACATCGAGTTCATGGTGGATTCCAAAGATAAGGTTGAAGCCCTTAAGGCTGACCTGAAAGACCGCAAGTTTGCAGGCGGATCCTTTAAATTTCCCATCGGTGGTACGGGTGCAGGTATTTCCAACATCGTCCATACCCAGGGCTGGATCCACTGCCACACGCCTGCCACGGATGCTTCCGGTACCGTGAAGGCAACCATGGATGAAGTTTTCACGGATTTCCAGGACATGCGCCTTCCTGCCAAGCTGCGTATCGCCATGGCCTGCTGTCTGAATATGTGCGGTGCCGTTCACTGCTCTGATATTGCCATCCTCGGTTACCACAGAAAACCGCCGATGATTGACCATGAGTATCTGGATAAGCAGTGCGAGATTCCTCTGGCCATCGCCTCCTGCCCCACGGCGGCCATTAAGCCAGCCAAGCATGAGCTGCCCGATGGTACCAAGGTAAACTCTCTGGCCATCAACAATGAGCGCTGCATGTACTGCGGTAACTGCTATACCATGTGTCCTTCACTGCCCATTTCTGACACCGAAGGCGATGGTATCGTTCTCATGGTGGGTGGTAAGATTTCCAACCGCATCAACCCTCCCAAGTTTTCCAAGGTTGTTGTGGCCTTCATTGAAAACGAAATGCCCCGCTGGCCCACAATGACTCAGGTTATCCGCCGCATGGTGGAAGCCTATGCCAGTGATGCCAGAAAATACGAGCGCGTTGGTGACTGGGCCGAGCGTATCGGATGGGAGCGTTTCTTTGAGAAGTGCGAAATCGAGTTTACGCACCACCTGATCGATGATTTCCGCGATCATGCATACTACACCTGGCGGCAGACCACCCAGTTCAAGTTCTAAGAGCTGAGTCTTTTGCTTCAAGAGGCCGGTATCTTTCAGATACCGGCCCAAACTTTTTTCTTACGGAGGCGTACAATGGCTCTTCCTGAAAATGCAAAAGAGATGGTTCTGGATTACATTGAAAAAAAATCCAAAACCAAATCCAAGTTTTACCTGAAAGATTTTTATACTATTTTTCCCGAAGAGGGTCCCCGGACCGTAAAAAACTTCATCAATAAGATGGTTGGTGAAGGTATTCTGGAGTACTGGTCTTCCGGTTCGTCCACCATGATTGGCCTCAAAGGTGCCGGCAAGCAGGCAGGCGCTGAGGGCGAATAGTTGTATCTTTCTGCTTTTTGAACGGAGCAACCAGCTTCATGCGTTACGATATTCCCCGCATTACCATTTCTGCCTTACGGGGCGGGTCCGGCAAAACCATTCTTTCCATTGGACTTGCCGCAGCCTGGACCCAGGCTGGAATGAAGGTGGCTCCCTTTAAAAAAGGTCCGGATTATATTGATGCCGGCTGGCTGGCTTTTGCTACTGGCCGGCATTGTTATAATCTGGATACCTATTTGTGCGAACCCGATGTGGTTCGCACATCTTTTTTTCGCCACAGCCAAAAAACCGATATAGCCCTTATTGAAGGAAACAGAGGGTTATACGATGGCATTGATCTGGCAGGAAGCACATCCACGGCAGATATTGCCAAGCTTGTCGATGCACCTGTTCTTTTGTGTCTGGACGTAACCAAAAGTACCCGCACCATGGCCGCTCTGGTTTTGGGATGTCTGCATTTTGATCCGGAAGTGCGTATCTGCGGGGTTATTTTAAACCGTGTTGCAGGAACACGCCACGCCGGAATTCTTACCAAAACCATTGAACATCATACAGGTGTTCCGGTTCTGGGAGCGATTCCCAAATTAAGGGAGCAGGATTTTCCTGAGCGTCACATGGGACTCGTTCCTTCTCAGGAGCACGGGTGGGCATCCCATTCCATACGCACAGCTGCTGCCGTTGTGAAGGAACATGTTGATCTCGAGCGACTTTTGAGGCTGTCACAACCAACGGTTTTACGGAATCCAGAGAAGAACAAATCTTTTCACAAAGCCATTACTACGGAAGAAAAACCGGTTACAATTGGTTTTATAAAAGATGCGGCCTTTCAGTTCTATTACCCGGAAAATCTTGAGGCACTGGAAGAAGAGGGTGCTGTTCTGGTACCCGTCAGCAGCTTAGAAGATGGGAGGCTGCCTGATATTGATGCCCTTTACATAGGTGGCGGTTTTCCAGAAACCCATGCGGCGGCTCTGGTAGGGAATGCCAGTCTGAGAAAAGAAATTCTGGAAGCGGCTAATAATGGACTTCCCATTTATGCGGAATGCGGGGGTCTTATGTATCTGGGGGAGGCCCTGGTTCTGGACGGGACTTGCTACCCCATGTGCGGGGTTTTTCCCGTGCGTTTCGGTTTCAGTGAAAAACCCCAGGGGCATGGATATGTTCGGGTTACGGTGGATGGCGACAATCCCTTTTATCCTAAAGGGCTCAGTATATTGGGCCATGAATTCCGTTATTCCCGGGTAGAGGCCATTGAGGAGGGGATACCTATGGCTTTTTCCATGGGGCGCGGTGTCGGGATTGGAAAAGGTCGGGACGGGCTTGTCTTCCGTAATACCCTTGCAGCTTATACCCATATTCATGCCATGGGAACACCTCAGTGGGCACCGTCTCTGGTTGCACAGGCTCGTTTATTCCGCGCTTCAAAAGAGAAGGCAACAAGTCTGTCAGATACAAAGTAAGGTTCCCGCAAACAGGCAGGTCGGGTCAGTTTTAATTATGATGACCTGATACTGTCATGTGAAGATAAAAAAAGGGTACTCCTGCATGAGGAGCACCCTTCATTGATTACGACACCTGATCCCCCTCGTTTCCCCACTTCCCCTCAGGATCGCACTGCCGTTAATGCATCAGTTTGTATGACACTGGTTGCACATTACCGGAGCAATGCGCTCACCCTTATCCCTGTTAAACTGGGCATGGCAGGTGCGGCAGTTGTCATGCATGGCTTCAGCATGGAAATCGAGTTTCGGAGTCTGATCTCCTCTGGCTCTCTGGCCGGGAATGCTATGGCACGCGGCACAGGACTGTACGGGGTCACCCATTACCAGTTCAAGGGGTTGTCCCTTGTCATCATGGTGACAGTCTCCACAGGAAATTCCATAATCTTCAGCATGTTTTTTGTGGGTGAATGTTACAAGGGGTCTCTGATGTTCTTCGTAGATGGGTGTTTTCATCTGAATGACATCATCAACGTCGGTTTTACCCTGCGCTGCCAGCGCTATGGCTGCAGCACAAAGAAAGGTTGCCGAGGCGGCAAGGATGATGATCAGTTTTCTTTTTTGTTTCATAAAGCCTCCTGTATTAGGGATGGGAATAAAAGGTTCTTTGCGGCGAGGGGGCCGGAAAAAACCTTATGATGAATGACCTGCACTGTCTGGATTTTTCTGATCCAGAGATTGTCGCTGAAAAATACGGGCCCCGAGAATGCTTACTTCATAAAGCAATACGAGGGGTATGGCCATCATGATCTGTGTAACCACATCCGGAGGTGTCAGGATGGCGGCCATTCCAAAAAAAAGAAGAAGGGCATACTTGCGGTTTTTAGAAAGAAATTGATGTGTTACAATTCCCATTTTTGCCATGGCTGTAAGAATAAGGGGCATTTCAAAAACCAGACCGAAAGCCAGAAGCATTTTGCTGGAAAAAGAAAGATACTCTTTCATCGCGGGCAGGGCCTGAATATTTTCCGTGGCAAAGCCCAGAAAAAATCGAAAGCCCCATGGAAAAACGATAAAGTAACCAAAAAAAGCTCCTCCAAGGAAAAAGAGAACAGAAAGAAAAATAATGGGTATCAGAATTTTTTTTTCTGTTCGGTATAGTCCGGGAGAAACGAACAGCCAGAATTCAGTCAGGATATAGGGTGATGCAAGAAGAAGCCCCCCGAGCAGAGCCACTTTCAGATAGGTGAAAAAAGCTTCCGGGAGTCCTGTAAAAATAAGGGTGGACCCTGTTGTGCCCATAGCTTCCTGAAGAGGGGCTACGAGAATAAAAAAAAGCTCTTCTTTGAACCCGTAACAAATGAGAAAGCCGACGGTTATGGCGATGATACAGCGGACCAATCGTTTTCTGAGTTCTGTAAGATGATCCATAAGGGAGAGAGACTCATCCTTCATGGCGGCTTTCTTTATCCTTATTTTTCTCCGGTGCATCAATGGCCTGTGGTTTCTTAGCGGGATCTGCCTCCGCATTCAGGGCATCTTTAAAATCTCTGGAGGCCGTTTTAAACTCACCAAAGGCTTTTCCCAGGGAGCGGGCAAGATCCGGTAGCTTTTTAGGTCCGATCACAATCAGTGCCACGGCAAGGATCACTAGAATTTCAGGCATGCCCAAACCAAACATGGATTCCTCCCTTTTTCATAAAAAAATACGGCCATTGCCGTATTCATTCAGCGTATATTATTAGCTTTTCCGGTATTTCCTGTCAAGTATGGCTTACTTTTTATAGGAAAACCGGCAGGGGCTGATGAAGGGAAATACCTTCCAGATTTATGCGTACATCATAACAGATAATTTCCACACCCCTTGCATGGGCTATCCGCAGCGATGCGGCGTAGGCGGGATCTATGGTTTCAGCAGGACAAAACCCGGAAGCATCTTCTCTTTGTACAAGGAAAAAAACAGCCGCACGATGACCACTGTCCACGAGCATGGCAAGCTCTTCCATGTGTTTTTTTCCCCGTGCGGTTACGGCATCGGGAAAGGCGGCAAGTCCGTTAATGATTTGCGTACAGTTTTTCACCTCAACAAAGCAGTTTTTTTGAACCGGGTCCGACAGGAGGATATCTAGGCGAGCATTTTGCGTGACGGCTTCCCGTTTAAGGGATTGATAACCTGCGAGTTCGGGCACAAGCCCTTTCTCTATGGAACGGGAAACGAGATTATTGGGTATCTGGGTATGAATTCCCACAAGACTTTCTTTCATCTGAATAAGGTACCATGTGTACGAAAGTTTTCTTGACGGGGATGGATCATGGGTAACCCATACCGGACGACCCGGCTCACTGCAGTGAGTCATGGCTCCTGAGTTGGCGCAGTGAGCCGTAATCCTTTCTCCCGTATCCAGAAGAATATCTGCCAGAAAACGCTTGTAACGTTGAATCAGAGTTCCTCTGAGGAGTGGTGGCCATAGGATAAGTTTTTGCTCTGAAGCCATGATCCACCTTTCCGGTATGGGCTCTTCATGGTACTATCCGTCTGGTTTTCATACGATAGCCGGAACCAAAGGGCAAGGAGGGAATATGGCTTTGTTTGAGCCTTGGCATGTGTGGATTGTTCTGGGCATTGCGCTGGTGGCCGGAGAAATGTTTACCTTAGGTTTTTTTCTGGCCTGTTTTGGGCTTGGAGCCTTTGCAGCCGCTTTTTTCTCTTTTTTGGGCATGGGGCTTGTTTTTCAGATTTTTATTTTTTCTGTGATGACATTTTTCTGTGTTTTTGCGGTTCGTCCCTTTCTTTTACGTTTTTCGTCGGGAAACAGTCGAAAGATTCAAACCGGGGTGGCGGCTCTTGTTGGAAAAACGGCTGTTGTGCTGGAAGCCTTTGGCGGCCCGGAAAGTCACGGAAAGGTAAAAACAGGGGGAGATGTATGGAGAGCCAGATCAAAGGACGGATCTTTTTTTTCTGAAGGAGATCTTGTTGTTATAGAATCGGTCAGTGGAGTAACCCTTGAGGTTCGTGCTGTCCCAACAACCGCATAAGGAGAACTTTTATGGAACCGCTGTTAATGATCGTTGGATTGCTGGCGCTGTTTGTCATTGTTTTTGCAATCAAAGGGCTGAAAATCATTCAGCAGGCCGAAACCATGATAGTGGAAAGGCTGGGCCGGTTTCACAGGGTGCTGGACAGCGGTATTAACATACTCTGGCCCTTTCTGGATCAACCCCGTCAGATTCACTGGCGGTACGTAACCCAGGATAATACGGGAGAGCGCCGTGTTACCATTACCAAGCTTACGGATCGCATAGATCTGCGTGAGACGGTGTATGATTTTCCCCGTCAGAATGTTATTACAAGAGATAATGTGACCATGGAAATCGATGCACTTTTGTATTTTCAGGTTACGGATGCCATTAAAGCGGTTTATGAGGTTGCCAACCTTCCCCAAGCCATTGAAAAACTGACCCAGACAACTCTCAGAAACGTGGTCGGTGAAATGGATTTCGATGAATGTCTGGCTTCCCGTGAGGTCATTAATACCAAGTTGCGCAGTATTCTGGATGATGCCACAGATAAATGGGGGGTAAGGGTCAGCAGGGTGGAGCTTCAGGACATAACGCCGCCGGCAGAAGTTCAGGAAGCCATGGAAAAGCAGATGAGGGCGGAAAGGGACAGAAGGGCAGCTATTCTCAAGGCGGAAGGTGAAAAAAGAGCTGCTATCCTTGAGGCAGAAGGCGAAAAAGAAGCAGCCATTAACCGTGCGGAAGGGGAGAAACGAGCTACTATCCTGGAGGCCGAAGGTGAGGCTGAGGCCCGGTATAAAATTGCTTCTGCTGAGGCCATGGCCATCTTGAAGCTTGTGGAGGCTTTCAAGGACAGGCCTGGGGATCCGGCTAATTATCTCATCGCCGTACGTTATATAGAAGCCCTGAAAGAAATGGCAGAAGGAAAAGAGAATAAGATAATTTATCTTCCCTATGAGGCAAGTAATTTCCTTGGTTCCATTGGTGGTATCAGGGAGATGTTCAAGGCATAAGGATTACAGCCGGAACCCTCGGGGCTATCTGCGAAAAGGAAATAAAATCTGTGAATTTATCTGAAATTTCAGCTATTCCGGAAAAAATAAGGGCAAAGGTTCAGGTGAATCTTCCCTTCCGTATGCGGGATCTCTACATGGAAAGTTTCCTTGCCATGGGGTTGAACCCTGAAATAGGCCTGGATGCTGTGACTTTGGACAGTATGGATATGCAGGAAATAAAGGCTGTTGCCAGGGCCTTTCAAAACAGGGGAAGAAGGATTACGCTCCACGGACCATTTATGGATTTATCCCCCGGGTCGCCGGACCCGGCCATCCGCAGGGTTTCCATGGAAAGAATGTTGCAGCTGCTGGAAGTCGTTCCTGTTTGTAAGCCTCTTTCCGTTGTCTGCCATGCAGGGTGGGAAAGACGGCGGTATGACTGGATTCAGGACGAATGGTATGACAGGTCCGCAGCTTTCTGGAAAGACACTGCCGTTTTGTTGCGAAAAAGGCAGTGTCGGCTTCTGCTTGAAAATGTATATGAAGAAAGCCCGCAGGACCTTCTGCGGCTTCTGGAATATCTGCGCTCCGAAGATGTAGGCGCCTGTCTGGACACAGGGCATCTGTTTGCATTTGGATCCGGCGGACTTACGGAATGGGTTCGTGTGCTTGGTAGTTTTGTGGGAGAAGTTCATCTACACGATAATATGGGTGACAAGGACTCGCATCTGCCCCCTGGGCAGGGTAGAATCGATTTTTCTTCTTTACCGGCTTTGTTTCGTCAACAATCCGGATTTCCAGTTATTACCCTGGAACCCCATGAAAGCAAGGATCTGTTGCCATCCCTGGAATGGGTGGCACGGGAACTCAAGGATTTTGTATAATTCAAATTCAATATTGATCGCAGACCAAGGGCATGTCTTCAGGACATGCCCTTGGTCTGTCTAGCCGCCTTGGCTGCAGACTGGTTTATCGGGAGAAAGCAGGCCTGCGGGAAGCTTTTGATTCGTTTTTGCGCCGTGATTTTGTCTTTTCTCTGGAAGCCTGTTTTCTTGCCTCCCTTTGTTGCACGAGTTCAAGAATTTCTCGATCTGCCCTTTTTTCACTGGATTTATTGCCCGGCCGAAGCAGAATATGGGCTGGAAGGTCATCGTCTTCCGTAAAGCCATCTACTTTTTTGACCGGTATTTTTTGACCAAGTAATTGTTCAATGGCTTTCAGGCTGGCCTTTTCTTCACTGCTGACAAAGGAGATGGCTATTCCGCTGGCCCCCGCCCTTCCTGTGCGACCGATACGGTGTACATAATCTTCCGCAATTCCGGGTATATCAAAGTTCACAACAAAAGGCAGATGGTCGATATCAAGACCCCTTGCAGCAACATCCGTTGCCACAAGAACGCGGATATCATTATTTTTGAAGGCCGAAAGGGTTCGTGTACGCACGGATTGGCTTTTATTTCCATGGAGTGCGGCAGTCCGTATACCATGGTTTGCCAGTTTTTCAGCCAGCTTGTTTGCGCCGTGCTTCGTGCGGGAAAAAACCAGAACCTGGGTCGAGGCCTCCTGGCTTAGAAGGTGAAGAAGGAGGGCCCTTTTGTTTTCTCTGGCCACCATATGGACCCTCTGGCTGACGGACTCGGCAGCGGTCTTTTCGGGTTCAATTTCAATATGGGCAGGGTCCTGCAGCATTGTTGCCGCCAGCTTTTTGATTTCGCTGGAATAGGTGGCAGAGAAGAGCATGGTTTTGCGTTCAGAGGGAAGCAGTTTCCGTATTTCTGTAATAGCTTTACTAAAGCCCATGTCCAGCATTCTGTCGGCCTCGTCTAAAACAAAAAACTCGATGTGGGAAAGACGGAGGTGGCGGTTGCCGGCAAGATCCAGGAGGCGGCCCGGTGTGGCAACAAGAATATCAATCCCTTTTTTGAGCTTCTCAATCTGCGGGGGAAGACTGACTCCACCGTAGACTACCGTACAGCGAAGGGAGGTTCTTCTTGCATAGGCCTGAATACATTCTCCTACTTGAAGAGCCAGTTCCCGTGTAGGAGTAAGAACCAGAGCACGTGGATGTTTCAGGCGGTTTGGCTGCTGGCTGAGGAGTTCAACCATAGGAAGGGCAAAAGCATCGGTTTTACCTGTGCCTGTCTGGGCTCTGGCAAGAAGGTCTCTGCCATGAAGGATTGCTGGAATGGCAAGGTTTTGAATGGGGGTCGGCTTTGTATAACCTTTGTCCCGAATGGCTTTCATCAGTTCGGGGCGAAGACCAAGGTGATCAAATGTCATAGCTGAATGGGTTCTTTTCTCTAGTGGATTTGTTTGGATTCTGTATAAAAGTAACGGAATAGGACTCGGACGGCACAGGATATATACTAAAAAGAATGGATTGTCTCATAAAATCAAACGGCCTGTATGGCCGTTTTTCATATAAGAAGCAAAGCTGTCCCAGCCGTCTCCTGAGAATCAATCATTGTATATCATATTGAATTTTTAAGTAAGGCTTTAGTTTTTATAATAGATATGAACATCTTTTCCGTTCCTTGCAAGGCTTTGTTCAAAACCCATGGGTTTTGAACAAAGCCTATGATGCCCCTATGCTTTGGTGCCCTGTGTCAGGTCTTTTTAGAACGGTCATAATGAATGGACTTGCAAAAGCATCGCAATACGTCAGCATACAATATATGAAAGTGAGTTTCGGCAATGTTGAAAACCCCTATGCAGAGTAGTCGGCGGCAGTGATCAGGTTGTTTGTAAAGCCATTACAATTCAATATTATCTATGGGTACGTAGGTTTTTCAGGCCGGACAGGGGAGTGTTTATAAGTTTTTCATAACGGGTAAATAACCTTTTATTGACGGTTGAAAACCTGTCGAAATCTCCCACTATCTCCAGGCCGGGAACGAGGCTGCGCACAACGGGAATACGCAGATCAGACCGGGTTATGGGTACATGGATAGGGGTATATCCGTTGGCGGCAAGGCATTGTTCCACACGGTCAAGATCTGCCGCAGGATTGGATGTTGAAAAGTCAGGAAGGTCTTCCAGTTTAATGAGGGGCATTTCAGAATCCGGTCTTTGCGTGGATGGCCCTGGAAAAGGCCATGGTGTTTCTGTCATGGCAGCGAGCAGGGCACGTTTGCCATAAAGGTGAGAGCCTGTGCCACGGATAACTTTGCCATTTTCTGCTATGACAAGACACCGATAGGAGGGAATGCCGAACTCTGTTGTGATATCTTCGAAAAAAGGGTAGATTCCATGCTTGCGGTAAGCATCAAGAACCCTTTTAATTTGAGGGTCTTGAGAATAAATTTGAAAGCAGTTTGATGGGTTGTGGGGCATGGTTGCCTCCGCATCTCTTTCAATAACTTCCAGGAGGCCGGCAAGTCTTGCTCCCTCTTCGGAGGCCCCTGCTGCAAGCCCTGTTGATCCCAGAGCCGTAAAAAGCTGGATTTCCGGAAGATTGGAGAACAGCAGCACGCACTGCACGGGTACAAGGCAGGAAAGCCTGCCTTCTGAGGTTATTTTCTGACCGGGCATCCACCAGATTGCTTCATCAGGAAAGGGGGCTTCGAGAAGCAGATCATTGGGGTTGAGGGCTTCTGCAGAGTTTTGCTTAAGTTCAGAGAAAGAGGCTTTCTGTATGGGGGTTGGGAGGAGTCTGTGGCCGATATGATCTTTTTTTACATCGGCAAAGGCGCTGATTCTTTCTGCTGCTTCCATGATGCAGGCAGCCCTCGCAGTCTCGACGGAAAAACCTCTTCCATAGCTTGTCTGTTTGCCGGTGAGTCTTTGTTCATATCCTGGAATATCAATTTTTCTATCCAGATCCCATTCGCGAAGAAGGGCTATGGGGCTCAGGGATGCCATATGGCGTTTTTCTGATGTCATTAGTTTTGTATGGTTTTGCAGGCGTTCGGATGCCGCATAAAAAACGTCCAATGGCCCGGGCATGGGTGGGGCCGGTATGGCTTTCTGCGGTATGGCATCAATGGTAAGGGGGTTCAGGGGAATATCGGGCCCGGACAGTTCCGGAGCGGGCAGTTTGTCCATAGCTGTAGGGTCTGGGGTCTGCAGGTGGAAGATATTTTGGCGGAAAAGTTCTATCCAGGCGGTTCTGCTGTCAGAAAAAGTCGATCGAAGATAGGCCAGAGGAGATTTTCCGGGAGGTAGTTTTTCCGGAAGAACCCATGAAGCACCGGACGCTTGAGAGGCTTCTTTCATGGCGAAAAGCAGAAAAGGGTCTTGTTGCATGGTTGATCTGTCTTCATCAGAAAGTGCCAGAATGTTTTCGAGGAGAAATCCCCTGAGAAAAGCGTCTTCGGGACGTTGTTTGCACAGCTTGACCAGATTTTTGAAAATGGGTTCTGGAAAAGGAGCGGGCCTGAAATAACCTGTGGCGGCTTCTGTTGTCTTGTGCTGCATGATAAAATGAATCATTTTATTTCCTTATTATTTGCTCTTGTTTGATCCTTGAGATAAAAAGAGAAGTCTTTTTCAGGCTGCATGGAAAAATGGAAAAAAGATTTTGTCTGTTTTTATCAAAATGCCAAATAGACGCGATCCTGAACCTTGAAGACTACCTATCACCTCTCCGGAATTCCTGAAAGAAAAAGCCTCTTTTCAAAATGGAGACGCCGTGGAACTTGGGAGCTGAAAGATGATTTTATGAACTATATATAGTGGGTGGAGCAGTTTTAAGTCGCGTATGGTGTGTTGGTGAAAGGGTTTTTTCCAGTAAGGGATAAGTCCTTATTTTTGCTTTTATTCTTGACATATAAAGGAGGCATCGAGTATAAGTCGCCATTCATGATGATAAGTCATTCAGGACCGCTGTCAGGGGCCTGCAGGCACCCAACAGCCTGCGGGCAGGAGATTGAAAAATGGATTGGAAGGTATTGCTGGGCGATTATAGGGAAAAAATGGCAGAGCGGTGGGTGGATCTTGTGGTAAGAACCTATCCTGCCAAACGAAGTCAGTCTTTTTTTCTGAATGAAAAAGATCCTTTTTCAAATCCCGTGGGACACACTCTGCGTACAGCCCTTCCGGACGTTTTGAACGCTCTCATTGACGGGGCAGAAGATTCGGTCCTTGAAACAATGCTCGATCCTGTTATCCGGGTCCGTGCTGTGCAGGAATTTACGGTCAGGGAAGCCATTACTTTTGTATTTTATTTAAAAGATCTTGCCCGTGAGGTTCTGAAAAATTCAATAACTGAAAAAGATAACGCACCGCTTTATGCCTTTGATAAGCGTGTGGATGATCTTGCCCTTGTGGCCTTCTCTTTATATATGGGATGCAGGGAACAGATCTGGTCCTTTAAATCCCGTCATGTTGTGGAAAGAAGTATCAATCTGCTGGAAAAGGCGGATATCCTCTGTGAGGTCGAAAATTTAGGTGTGGACATTCTGCCCCAGCGAATTTTCCGGCGGATGCAGAAGGATGCGGCAGCTAAAAAATCGGCCATCACCCAGTAGGTTTGTAAAAAGTCTTGCTTTTTTCTTTCATAAGAAGAAAAAGACTGAACGTGCGTAAATTTCGAGTAAATGCGGACCTTGTTTGCAGGAGGGTCCTGTTTATAGGGGGTTAATGGCAGCGGGCGGGAGTTCAGGCCCCGGGCAACCGTTGCCGGCAGAATCAATTTTGGACCGGAGGTAACTCCGGATCGGTGTTTCTTGCCGAAGAGAGAGGTAGTGTCCATGAATCAACACCTGCTTTATTCCCTTGCGGCGGTACTGGTTCTCGGTTTGATCGGCTATGCCGGTGGAAACGGGATGCCCTATCTGTTTGGGGTTGTGATACCCTATGCCGCCATGGTGCTGTTTTTTGCAGGATTCGCCATGCGGATGCTGGGCTGGGTAAAATCCCCTGTCCCCTTCCGTATACCGACCACCTGCGGGCAGCAGCAATCTTTTTCCTGGATCCAGCACTCAAAATACGACAACCCTTCGGATGGAAAAGGTGTTGTGGTACGTATGCTGCTGGAGATTTTTCTTTTCCGTTCTTTGTTCCGCAATACAAAAAATGAGATACGGGAAGGAAAAATCGCTTATAACCTGGAAATCTGGCTCTGGCTGTTTGGTCTTGTTTTCCATTATTCCTTCCTTGTGGTTTTGGTAAGGCACCTTCGTTTTTTTCTGGAGCCTTTGCCTGCACTGCTGGTGGTGGTGGAAACTCTGGACGGTATTTTGCAGATCGGGCTTCCCGGTGTGATGCTGTCTGGTTTTATGCTGCTGGGGGCGGCTCTTTTCCTGTTCGCACGCAGGGTTGTGATTCCTCAGGTGCGGTACATTTCCCTTACGGCAGACTATTTCCCCATTCTGCTGATTGCAGTGATTGCGGCAACGGGCATTCTTCTGCGGTACTTTACCAAGGTGGATATTTTCATGGTAAAACAGATGACCATGGGGCTTGCCACTTTCAGTCCTGTGGTGCCTGAAGGCATTGGTGGTCTTTTCTATGCCCACCTTTTCCTTGTCTGTGTACTGTTTGCTTATTTTCCCTTCTCAAAATTAATGCACTCCGGTGGTATTTTCTTAAGCCCCACACGGAATTTGGCCAACAACAGCCGGACTGTACGTCATGTCAATCCCTGGAATCCCGAGCTGAAGTTCGTTACCTATGCGGATTATGAGGACGAATTCAGAGAGAAGATGATCGAGGCCGGCCTGCCGGTGGAAAAGAAGGAGTAAACAATGGTCGATATTCCCAAAGCGGATGAATTGATCCAGATCGACAACGCACCGGGCAAAGAGTGCTGGATGGATGTTCCACCGGATCTGTCCGAAGGAAGGTTCTGTTACCCGGCCAAGCCTAAGACTCTGGAATACTTAGGGCTTCCCAATGCAAGGGTCTGGAGTCCCGCGGATGAAGACTGGCAGCTGCCTGCGGACTGGCAGAAAATTGTTCATGAAGGTTTCAAGGAGAGGCTGGATAAATACCGTTCTCTGAAAGTGTTCATGGATATCTGCGTTCGCTGTGGTGCCTGTGCGGATAAATGTCATTTTTATATTGGCTCCGGTGATCCCAAGAATATGCCCGTCCTCAGGGCTGAACTGCTGCGTTCTATTTACCGCAATGATTTCACCATGGCTGGTAAGATACTGGGACGTATTGCCGGTGCCAGAAAACTGACCCCTCAGGTAATTAAAGAGTGGTTCAGTTATTTCTATCAATGTACGGAATGCCGCCGTTGTTCCGTGTATTGTCCTTACGGCATTGACACGGCAGAAATAACCATGATGGCCCGTGAGCTTTTGAACCTTCTGGGTCTCAACATTAACTGGATCAAGGATCCTGTTGCCAACTGTTCCCGCACGGGGAACCATCTGGGAATTCAGCCCCAGAACATGGTGGAAATCATTGATTTCTTTTGTGATGACATTGAGGAAATCACTGGTGTCAGGCCCAATCCAACCTTTAACCGTAAGGGTGCTGAGGTTCTCTTCATTACCCCTTCCGGTGATGCCTTTGCCGATCCAGGTACCTATACCTATATGGGGTATCTGATGCTGTTTGAGGCTATTGGCCTTGATTATACCATTAGCACCTATGCTTCGGAAGGTGGTAACTTCGGCCTGTTCACATCTTCCGATATGATGAAAAAGATCAATGCCAAAATGTACCATGAGGCCAATCGTCTTGGTGTCAAGTGGATTCTTGGTGGAGAATGCGGTCATATGTGGCGCGTTATCAACCAGTATATGGATACCATGAACGGTCCTACGGGTCCGAAAATGGAGACTCCCAAATCTCCGATTACGGGAACGGTCTTCAACAATGCAGCCTCAACAAAAATGGTGCATATTGCGGAATTTACCGCCGACCTGATCCGTAATGGCAAGCTGAATCTCAAGCCCGGTCGCAACGATCACCTCAAGGTGACCTATCATGATTCCTGCAACCCGGCCCGTGCCATGGGAATGCTGGATGAGCCCCGTTATGTGCTGCAGAATGTTTGTAATAATTTTTATGAAATGCCTGAAAACACCATTCGGGAGCAGACGTTCTGCTGTGGTTCCGGCTCCGGTCTGAATACGGAAGAAATTATGGAAATCCGTATGCGTGGTGGCCTGCCAAGGGCCAATGCCGTTAAGCATGTTCACGATAAGTATGGTGTCAATATGCTTTCCTGTGTCTGTGCCATTGACCGCGCTGTTCTCCCTCCGCTGATGGATTACTGGGTGCCGGGTGTGGAGGTTACGGGCCTGCATGAACTGGTGGGCAACGCCCTGGTCCTTGACGGCGAACATGCAAGGGAAACCAACCTTCGTTTTGAACCCTTAGAGAATGCGGAGGGTGCAGATGAGTGATAAATTGAAAGTCCTTGCGGGGCTTGTCGTTCTGGCGGTCCTGATTACGGTTCCCTTCTGGCTGAATGCCGGTAAGACTGGTGAGGTACCGGAGGTGGTCATTGCGGATGCTGCCAAAAAAGCTGGTGCCTGTGTGGAGTCAAAAGAGTGGATGGCTGCCAACCATATGATCCTGCTGGATACATGGCGGGATACGGTGGTTCGTGAAGGCAAGCATATCTATGTGAATGAAAGCGGGCAAGAGTTCAATATGAGCCTTTCTTCCGGAGAAAATTCCTGCCTGGGTTGTCACACGTCCACAGCGGAATTCTGTGACCGCTGTCATGACTACACCGGAGTGGGTACCCTCTACTGCTGGGATTGCCACATAGACCCGACAAAGGAGAATAAGTGATGAAGGAAAGCAGACGCAAGTTTCTGAAAATAGCCGGTGTTTCCGCCATCGGTATCGGAACGGGTTCTGTGCTGACTGCCTTTGCCTCTTCGGGTTCGAAGGATGAAAAGGCTGCGGAAACCGCAGGTGCCCGGTTTAAAAAGAGACCCGAGTCCCTTACGGCTGGGCACTGGGGTATGGTGATTGATATTCGCAAAATTGATGCGGACCTTGCGGCAGAAATCCAAAAAGCCTGTCACAGCATACACAATGTTCCCGATATTGAGGGGAAGCAGGAGCTGAAGTGGGTATGGCCTTCGGACTTCAAGCATGTTTTCCCCATGCAGGAAAACCGTTATCTCTCTGAAGAGCTTAAGAAAGCTCCTGTTCTTGCCCTGTGCAATCATTGTGAGAATCCTCCCTGCGTACGGGTATGCCCCACCAAGGCTACCTTTCAGCGCGAAGATGGCATTGTCATGATGGATTTTCATCGCTGCATCGGCTGTCGTTTCTGTATGGCAGGCTGCCCTTACGGTGCCAGAAGTTTTAACTTCAGGGATCCAAAACCTTTTATCAAGGAAATGGATCCCATGTATCCCCATCGTATGATTGGTGTTGTGGAAAAATGTAACTTCTGCGATGAGCGCCTGGCCAAGGGCCAGATGCCCGCCTGCGTGGAAGTGTCCAGGGGTGCCATTCTGTTTGGTGATCTGGATGATCCCAACTCCAATGTCCGTAAGGCCCTGAAAGCCAACACGACCATCCGACGGAAACCGAGTCTGGGTACCGGCCCTTCCGTCTACTACATTGTGTGAGGTGACCATGCTGGAAAAAGCGATCAAAGGAAGCAGTAAATACTGGATATGGATCGCCTCCCTGCTGCTTGTCATCGGGGTGGCGGGACTTGCCTGGATGAAGCAGCTGGACCAGGGGCTTGTCATCACCGGCATGAGTCGGGACGTGACCTGGGGCTTTTATATTGCTCAGTTCACCTTCCTTGTGGGTGTGGCCGCAGGGGGGGTTATGCTGGTTCTTCCCTATTATCTCCACGACTATAAGGCCTTTGGCAGAATTACCGTTCTCGGTGAGTTTCTGGCCATTGCCTCTATTATCATGTGTTTGCTTTTCATTATTGCAGACATGGGTTTTCCTTCCCGGCTGATGAACGTGATCTGGCATGCCAGCCCGGATTCCATGCTTTTCTGGGATATGATCGTTCTTAACGGTTATCTACTCTTGAATATCCTTGTGGGTTGGAATGTACTTGAAGCGGAACGTAACGGTGTTCCAGCCAAAAAGTGGGTGAAAATTCTCGCTCTTATTTCCATTCCATGGGCCTTTGGTATCCATACGGTGACAGCGTACCTGTACTGCGGTCTGCCCGGAAGGGGTTTCTGGCTTTCTGCCATTATTGCTCCCCGCTTTCTGGCCTCCGCCTTTGCAGCAGGCCCGGCTTTCCTGATTATTCTGGCTACGATTCTTAAGAAAACCACAGGTTTTGATTCTGGCGACAAAGCCTTGCGGACCCTTTCCAAAATAGTCTGCTATGCTCTCATTGCCAATGTGTTCTTCTTTATCTGTGAAGTATTTGTGGTCTTCTACAGCCAGAATCCGGAACATATGGATCACTTTATCTATCTGTTCTGGGGTACGGGGAATCTGGTACCCTTCATGTGGGCATCCATGATTCTCATGGTGACGGGGATTGTTCTGCTTCTGATACCGAAATACAGAAATAACCTTTCTCTGCTGCCATGGATCTGTGGAATTGTTTTCATCGGTACCTGGCTGGATAAAGGGCTCGGTTTTGTTACGGGCGGTTTTGTTCCCAACCCACTGCATGAGTACACAGAATATGCGCCAACGGCTTTGGAGCTGGTGATCAGCATGGGGATTTTTGCTACAGGTTTCCTTGTGCTCACCCTGCTCTTTAAGATGGTTGTGGGTGTTAAAAAGGAAGTTGGGGATTATTAATAGTCTTCGGCGGGTATCCGTAATCGTTTGAAGGCTGTATGACGGGTGCCGTTGTGTAAGGTATTAAAGGAGGGCTGCGTAAGCGGCCCTCTTTTTTTGTGTTTACCCGGCAAAACCGGCGTTCCGCCAACTTGAGAAATGGAATGCCATCAGCGGGGGAATCTCTCAAGTGCAGACATAAAAAGTTCGATATTTATCAGTATGTGAGATGAGACAGCAGCCGTATGGACTTTTCTGTCCGTGGGAGGTTTCGTAAGGAAGTGGAAAAGAGGGGAAATAAACCTGAACTTTGTATGGCAGCCCTATAAACACTGTACAGTGAAAGAGGCAGAACCTGTGCTCAGCACTCCGTCTCTGCAGAGAACTCTGTTATTTCGTTGGCAAGACAGGCAAGGCGTATAGGATCGGTATTGTCCCTTGTTTCTGTTCCATTTTTTATTTTTGTGAAGAGGCAGGGGTTTCCGTAGAGAGTGTTGAAAAACAGCGTCGGAGTTTTGCACCTGCGTTTTGGCAGGTGCGGAATGAATTGTACTCGTAAGAGATCTACCTGTTAACAGGGAGGATATTTTCTTGACGCTTGTGCATGCCTCTTTCCTGTGTCAGAATAGAGAAAGAAACTTCACATAAAGGAGGGGTTTATAATGGTAAAATACGAGTGTCCCTGTGGTTATGTGTATGATCCTGCCGAAGGTGACCCCGGTAATGGTATAGCAGCGGGAACGGCCTTTGAAGATCTTCCTGACGATTGGGTCTGTCCTGTCTGTGATGCGGAAAAAGAGTTTTTTGAAAAGGCAGATTGAAAAAGTGGTGTGGCAGAGCATTTTGCTTTCCACCAGAGGTTTCCCAGGCCCTTTGAGCCGAAAGGGAAGAACAGAAAAAGGAGGCATCCGGTTGGCTCCTCCTTTTTTCTTATTCAGACCGACCGGAAATGGATGTCAGATGCGCAAGGCGGAAAAAGGCGATCAGGTTCAGGTTCATTATACAGGAACTTTTCCTGAAGGAGAGGTTTTTGATTCTTCTGCAGGTAAGGAGCCCTTACGTTTTGAACTGGGCGGTGGTCAGATGATTCCCGGCTTCGATGCCGCTGTGCATGGGATGGCCGTGGGAGAGAAGAAAACCATCACCCTGCCGCCGGAAGAAGCCTATGGCCCCAGTAATCCTGAGCTTGTGGCTGTTTATGAAAAGAGCCTTTTCCCTGAAGGGATGGAGCTTGAGGAGGGAATGCTTTTGGAAAGCCGGATGGAGGATGGAACGGTTATACCGATCCGTATTGCCGCCATTGATGGTGAAAATGTGACAGTCGATGCCAATTTCCCCATGGCAGGTAAAACCCTGGTATTTAACCTTGAGCTGGTATCTATCAGCTGATTTTTCAGCCGGTAGTGAAGGTTCGGTTATTGACAGGTCAATTCAGAAAGCGCCGTTTTTTCCGTCCGGGAAGTGCGGCGCTTTTTTTAGGTTGGGGTGACGGTTTCCCAGCAGGAACGGTTTTTAAAGAATTCTGTGATGAAATGATGATTGAAAAGGTGTCCGGATTTAACGGTTTTGATATGTCCGCGTATGGGCATGCCGATCAGGGAAAAGTCGCCGATGCAGTCCAGAAGCTTATGCCGGACAAATTCATCCGGGAAGCGCAGTCCCCCTTCGTTGATCACTTCCTCACCACTGACCACCACCGCCGTTTCCAGAGAACCTCCCCGTCCCAGGCCCAGCTGTTTCATCATTTCTACTTCGTGCAGAAAACCAAACGTTCTTGCAGGCGCAATTTCTGAAAAAAAATGATCTCCACCAAGATCAATACTGATGGTTTGCCGTCCAATGATCGGGTTTGGGAATTCTATGGTACAGGTAATGCGGAAGCTGTTATCTGGATAGGCACCCACAAACTTGTCTCCATCGGCTATTTCAATGGGGTGGGTGACAATGAAGTGGGAGCAGGGGGCTGACTGGGCAATAATACCGGTTTCTCGAATTTTATCCGCAAATACAATGGCACTTCCATCCATGATGGGCATTTCGTAATTATCGAGTTCAACACGGGCATTGTCGATGCCCATACCGGCAAAAGCTGCCATCAGGTGCTCAATGGTAGAAACGATAACCCCGTTTTCTCCGATGACCGTAGCAAGGCTGGTATCCACCACACGGCTGAAAAGGGCTGGGATTCCCTGCGTTCCGGGTAGATCGGTCCGGAAAAACCGGATTCCGTGGTTTTCCGGAGCTGGCTTCAGGGTGAGTGTGGCATTCTTACCGGAGTGTACACCAATGCCGTAACAGGAAATGGGAGCTCTGAGAGTTTGCTGACGGGTTCGAATGGGCATAATTATCCAGTAAAGTGAACGTTGTTGTGGCTTGCATCCTTGCAAATGACAGAGTATTAAACCATAAACTCTTTGTGAAAATCCATAACTTTTATTGTTATATGGAAAAAGAAAGACAATCAATATGCTTGCAAGGAGCTGCTGTGCTGCCGTAGTGGGCGTTGATGCCATACCTGTGAACGTGGAAGTTGATGTGGGAAGAGGGCTTCCTGTTTTTCAGATAGTGGGATTACCGGAAACAGCTGTTCGGGAGAGTCGGGACCGCATTCGGACCGCGTTGCGGAATGGTGGCTATGGTTTTCCCAAAGGGCGTATTACGGTGAATTTGTCTCCTGCAGACATCCGGAAAGAGGGCACCGGGTTTGATCTGGCCATTGCACTGGGAATCCTTGCCGCTTCAGGTCTCCTTCCGATGGAGGCTGTGGCTTCTCATCTGGCACTGGGCGAGTTATCCCTTGATGGGAAAGTCAATCCTGTGCGGGGTGCCCTTGCCGCATCCGTCCTTGCAGATCCGGTTACGATTCATGGAATTCTTGTACCTGTGGCCAATGCGGCGGAAGCGTCGGCCTCGGGTAAAATTCCTGTTTTTGCCGTACAGAGCCTTGGAGATGCGGCGGATCACCTCGCAGGTCGCAGGATTCTGGAAGCCAGAAAGCCTGTAGATTTTTCCCGGCTGTGCTGGTGGGCAGAGGATGCGGATTTTCGGGACGTAGCAGGTCAGCAACATGCAAAAAGAGCCCTTGAAATTGCCGCTGCCGGTAATCATAATATATTGATGAGTGGTCCTCCCGGATCGGGTAAAACCATGCTGGCTCGCCGTATCCCCGGTATTCTTCCTCCTTTATCCTTTGAAGAGGCACTGGAGACGAGCCGTATCTATTCTGCTGCAGGACTTCTGAATTCCCGGACGGGTCTGGTGGTGAAAAGACCTTTCCGGGCTCCCCACCATACCATCAGTGATGCGGGGCTTGTAGGTGGCGGCAGCCATCCTCGTCCGGGAGAAGTCAGTCTTGCTCACCATGGCGTTCTGTTTCTGGATGAATTTCCGGAATTCCGGAAATCCCTTTTGGATCTGCTGCGGCAGCCCCTTGAAGACCGGATGCTTACGGTATCAAGGGCCGCCTATACGGTTCGTTTTCCTGCGTCCATCATGCTGGTGGCTGCCATGAACCCCTGTCCCTGTGGATATGCGGATGACCCGGAGGGCAGGTGTCGATGCCAGACCTTTGCCATTGACAGATACAGGGCTCGAATATCCGGACCTCTTATGGACAGAATGGATATACAGATAGAAGTTCCTTCCCTGTCTTATGGTGATATCCGGCGTGCCGGTGAGGGAGAGTCATCGCTTACGATAAGGGAGCGTGTGATCCATGCGAGAGAGCTGCAGGAGCTACGCTTTTCACAGAAAAAATATTCCTGTAATGCTGCCATGGATGCCCCGGCCATACGTGAGTTTTGCAAAACAGGCGCGGAAGGTGATCAACTTCTGGCCAGGGCGGCTGATAGGCTCCATCTCTCTGCCCGGGGAATTTCCCGTGTTTTGAAAATTGCCAGGACCATAGCTGACCTTGAAGAATCTCAAACTATTGAATCCTGTCATCTTGCGGAAGCCGTACAGTACAGGCGCCTTTCTCCGAATGATGGAGATGGTTTCGGGAAATAATCCCGTAAAAATGAGGGTATGACCCCATAGACACGGAACGCTGTTTATGTAAAAGAATAGTCAACCTCTTTTAGAAGGAGCGTTCCTCCACACGCTCCGGAAGATTCTTAACCGGACTCCCCCGCCTTCCGGATCTAAGATCTTCTTGGCAAACCCCTGTTGAAGGAGTTTGTTCTTTTGTGGACAGACTCCTCAACCCCCGTAGCTTGAGAAAACGGCCTGATATCCTGCAGCATAAAGGATGTCAGGCCGTTTTCTGTGCAAGCCATAAAAAATATTCCAACCATTCAATTTATTGTTGATTCTTTCTTTATGAGCTGATAACCAAATAAATCATTACTGGCCATTTAGGGCTGCATACGGGGGTGCAGCGCATCAAAAACCTTGAGAGCGGTGTGGAGGGCAACATGCTGGCAAGAAGAAGCGTTGAGGAGGAAACGCAGGTTAACGATGTGCAGGACCGGCAGGATGAGTGTTTCTGGAACTGGTTGGAATGTACGGAAAGAGCCATGGGAGAGGCTCTGGAAGACACAAAGAAAAGAAAGGCCCGATAATTTTTCCACTTGGGAATGGAAATAACGGGTTTTTGTACGGGGCTATTGCAAGGCCTACAGGTTTCCGGTAAAGCTTTCTGTGGAAATGAAAATGACATACCGGAGACAGTGGACGTGATATTCTATAAGTATGCAACCATACAGTGCACGGACAGTGGGGTTTTTCTGTTCATGGACAATGAAATTGAAGTACCTACCATGGGTAATTGTACATGGTTACGACAGTTTGAACCAGGGCAGCGGAATGAGGCTTTTTCCTTTGCCATTCGATGGACTCTTGTAAAGGTCAGTGAAATCTTACTTTCCGTAACGGGTAAAAGGCAGATACGGCTTCTTTATATCCGTGATCCTGAAGACAAGACACGTCCGTACAAGAGCCGATTCTGGTAAAAACAAAGATTTGTTTTGGGTAAGAAACGAAAAAGAGTCCGGAATTGTATGATGCCATAAGGCTCATAGAATTTCCGGACTCTTTGTTTTCCCTCACAGTAAAAGATCATGGAGTTCTGTCAGGCAGCGGCACAGGTTTGACCTTTGGTCGTTTTGGCTTGTCTGTCCCTTTTTTTCAGCCAGTCTGCAATGGCAGGAACAAAGGCCTGCTGGCAGCTTCCGCTAACGTAAATGCCGATGTGGCCCGTATCCAGGCATATATCACGGGTATCGCGGCTTCCGGTGGATTCTCCCAGATTTCTGGCGGCTTCCGGTGGAACGAGATGGTCATATCGGCCATAAATATTGAGCAGGGGCATGGTTACAGCTTTCAGGTTCACTGTTTTGCCACCCACAACCATTCGGTTTTCAATAAGTTTGTTTTCCTGATAACAGTCCTTGATAAACTGATGGAAGGTTGCACCCGGTACATCCGGACTGTCAAAAATCCATCTTTCCATGCGGATAAAATCTTCTACGAAGGTTTTTCTGTGCATGTTTCTAAAAAATCCTACATACTTATCCATCATGAGCCGGGACGGGTTCAGCATGAGGAAACCCAGATTCATGACATCACCCGGAATATTACCCCAGGCCTGCACCATGGCGTCTGGATCCAGATTTTTCATCCATACGTGGAGGAGACCGGATTCATGATCGAAACGGGAAGGTGTGACGGTGGTGATCAGGGTTTTGACCTTTTCAGGGTGAAGTGCTGCATAGATAAGGGAGAATGTTCCTCCCATACAGACTCCCATCAGGTGTAGGGCTGAGACCTGATGGCGGTGGCAGATGAAGTTGATCATTCTGTCCATATATCCATTCACGTGGTCATCAATGGTCAAATACTGATCTTTGGCTTCCGGGTATCCCCATTCCAGCAGGTATACCTCAATGCCTTTGGACAGAAAGTTTTGGATTACGCTGCGCTCGGGCTGAAGATCCAGCATGGTTTCTCGATTGATGAGGGCATACACTATAAAGACCGGTGTGCTGAGGCCAGGACCTGAAGGAGGCATATAATGCTTGAGCCGGACCCTTCCTTCCTGATGCACAAGCTCAAAAGGTGTGGCAGCGAGGTCCGTATTCAGCCTGCCCGTGATTACACCTATGGACTCCCTTGCATAGCCCATGGTACGGCTTGCCTGACTGAGGTTCTGGAGAAAATAGTTTTGTATGGTATTATCCATTTTGAGAAGTCTCCGCTTGGATCACTGGGTTTTTGGAACAGATTTCTTTTATCTCAGCAATTTCTTTTTTCATCGTGTACACATCCATATAGAGGGCTTCCATAGATGTTTCCGATGGAAAGCCGAGGTATCTGCCAGCTTCATGGCTGATTTCTTTGAGGGTAGTTTTGAGGTGCCCCAGGGTGGTGATTACATTGGCCAGCGCCCGGGTGTAATGGCCCGAATGAAACTGTTCATGATAGGCCTTCTCCAGATCGCCTACAGTTTTTTCATATACCTTGGATAATTGTTGAAAATTGCCTTCCTGAATGAGTTCCAGAATATCCTTGCCTGCCTGCTGAAGTGTTTTTTCTACGGGAATCCCCATATAATACAGAAACTCAAGCAGGTTAACCTGAAAGGCAGCCATGCGATCCAGAACCGTATCCATTCGTTCCTGATGTTCCCGAATCAGTCCCAGCCTCGGGATTCGAAAAGGGTCCATCAGCAGTGTTTTGCTGAGGTTGCGGATGGCATTGAATCCTTGGGTGTCTATTCCATGAAAACCTTGGCTTTTCATGGAAAGAAAGAGAGCATCCATTTCCTTGCTTGTTTTTTCGTAGAACGTGAGTGCCGTAAGATCATTTGTTTTCCACATTTCTCCAAAGCCGATGATCTGCTCCCGCATGGCATCCATGAACTCGAAGGGGAGTTTTGCGTCCGGAAAGGAAAAGGGGAAAAATGATGAAAAATCAGCTCGATGTTGCCCTGTCATTGTGATCACCTGAATAAAGGGTTGTGGGTTGCTTTAATAAACTGTCTGTTCTGTTTGTTGCTTGATTGTCTCTTAGGGTGGCAGAACCGAAAGGGGTTCTGTCAGCCGATAATCCAAACGGCCTGCTGTTTCGCCATTTCAATCAGTTTTTCGCCGACTCTTCCGATAAAGAAGTCCTGAACCCTGGAAATCCCTCTGCGGCCAACAAAAATAGTTCCCCACTTTTCTTTTTCGGCCGTATCCAGAAGACCAAGAGAGCGGCTCATATATCCTTCAATTATGGCGGTATCGATATTTTTAGCATGGACTCCCCGTTCTTTCAGTATCTGAACTGCTTTGTCCAGTGCGGGGTTCATTTTGTTTTTGTGTATACGGCTCTGGTCAGTAAAAAGTAACTCCGCAGGATCCATGCTGGCTGGGTAGGGATAGAAATTGCCACTAATGGGATTGATGGAGCGTGCGACGTGGCGGAGATGGATTTGCTTATCTGTTCCGGCAAAAAGACTGGATGCCATACGGATGGAGCGTCTCGAACCGTGGGAATCGTCAAAACCGATAAGAATATGGCGGGTTTCGGGGTTTTCTCCCACAAGAACCAGCGGGATGGAATGGATTCGGGAAACGAGTTTTCTCGCCACACTGCCGAGGGGCAGGCGGGAAAGGCTGGAAAACCCCGTGCGGCCTGCTATCAGTCCGTTGTAGCCATCCATGCTTTCGGAGACAATGTCACGGGTGACACCTGTCTTTCTTCTCTGAATCTTGATTTGTACCTTTTCCAAGGGAAAGCCCGCTTCGATAAAGAGACTACGGATTTTTTCCATGGAGCTTGTAAAAAATCTGTTTTGCCTATGTCTCCATTCATTCATGCTTTCCTGCTGGGGATGGATCTGAGGTTCCGGATCAATATCCCAGAAGGATTCAGGCATGTCGTATTCCACAAGAAAAAGAACAATTTCGCACCGGTCACTGGGAAGAACTGCCGCTGCATAACGGGCGGCAGCAACAGAAGCATCGGAACCGTCAATGGCAATAAGGTACTTGTGTTTCATACAATCCCCCTTGCTGAAATGGTTGGGTTGTTTCGTAGGGCTGTATTCCATGTTTGCACAGGGTATGCCATGGGGATCAAAAACAGTAAGGGAGTGGAAGGTCTTTTTTTCATAAGTCTTTGATTCGGAATGATTGAACAGAGTTTTTGTTTTTCTAAACGGGAAACCACTTTATGAGATGAGTAAGGATAAGATGTCGGATTGTTGAGTTTTCCTGTTCGCAGGGATAGGATAGTGGTGATGATAGGATAAATGACGGGGAGAAGTCGACAGATACGGATGGTGTGTGATTAGAAGCGGAGGGGTTATTTGTCAGGTTTTTTAACAGAGTGTAAAGGCTGTTTGGCCGTTGCAGGGGGTCAATTTTCTTCGACTCGGTTTTTGCTCAGGATCTTTGCCCGGTAAAGGGCAGCATCCGCTCTGTCAAGAAGGGTCTGGGCCTCTGTTTCATCATCGGGAATCCGGGCACTTACACCGATACTTATGGTCAGATAGGGAGCCACCGGGGAATGATCATGGCGGATGGCCAGTTTCTGAACCTTCTGCAGAATACTGTCAGCAATCATGGCAGCCTGCTTTTTTTCCGTATTGGGAAGTAAAAGGACGAATTCTTCTCCTCCAAAACGTGCCGGGAGGTCCGAAGGTCTGCGGCTGTGGGCTTTCAGAATACCGGCTATGGATTTCAGGCATTCATCGCCGGCGGGATGTCCATAGTTGTCATTATATGTTTTAAAATTATCCACATCTATAAAAAGCAGGGCAAGGGAGTCGCCGGAGCGTGCGGCTTTACGCCAGTTTCGTCTCAGGCTTTCATCAAAATGCCGACGATTGGCAAGGCCCGTAAGCGGATCGGAAAGTGACAGCCGGGTGAGTTCTTGATTGGTATATCGTAGACGTAGGGTATCCACCTTTTTCATCTGGGCTGCGACATATTCCTTCCGGTGCCGATATTCCATCTGGTAGCATCCGACAAGGCATACGAGAATGGCTGTTGCCAGTATAAAAATGCTGTTGATTTTCGCAGCCGTTGGCATGGAAAATACGAAAGGAAGAGATACGGCATAGGCCGTAAAGATAAGCAGACAGGCTGCAAGGGCCAGATGAAACCGGATGCGGGTGGCAATGGTTATGAAAATAACGGAAATAAGAATCCCCGTATGATAGTGGGCGGAAATGGGGGCTTTGCTGAGCGTAAGAAAGAGAAGAATGGCGAAGGTTCCTGTCAAAAGGGCCAGAACCATAAGAATGTCTGCGTGGTTCGGTATGGAAGGGCTGCGGATAAGAATGAGGATTCCTGCACATATGGGAGTAACGGCAAAAAATCTGATGGACCAGGCTGTTTTGTAGATATCCGGGAGAAGAAAGTAATCAGCAATGGCATAAAGGAGAAAGAGGAGCAGGGCTCCTGCACCTAAGAGAGGAAACAGTTTCTTTTGTTGCCTTGCTTCTTTTGCCCTGTATGCGTTTTCCAGAAGATCCGGAAAACGAAGCGGGTGAAAACCTTTTTCCAAAGTGGATAAAAGGGCTTTTTCCACGGAGATAAGGTCTTCATGGGATAGAAGAGAGTCTCTATCGGCAGCTTTGAAGGGCGTGTTTTTTTTCATAGTCATTTGAATATAGCATGGAAAATAAGGGAAATAAACGGTCTTTTCTCCTTAGCCCGTCCGTCTTTTTGCGATACGGCTCCGTCGTTTGCCGGTAAGGAAGGCCGGGGTGTTCAGATTGTTTCCGGGAGGTGGCAGAAAGCTTGAGTGTGAAAGGCGGGAATATTTATGAACTTTTTATGAACAGGAAATGAACATGCCGGTGAATTGCATAGCAGACTTCATGTTGGCAGCCACACCGCATGGACAGTTCCTCCATATTGTCTTTATTCCAGACGAATTGCATTTCTGTGGCCTGAGGGGTTTTTGCTTTGCCATGGGAGGAATTCCTGGCAGACGTTGTTGGAAGAGTCCTTCCATCATTTGTTTTATCAGTACTGATGGATGGTGTGCGGGTGGACGTCCTGTTGGGGATAGGGAATGGAAATACTTTCTTCGTCGAAACGTTTTTTAATGGCCTCATTCAAGGCAAAGAGAACGGACCAGTAATCCGAACTGTTCACCCACGGACGGACGGAAAAGTTCAGGCTGCTGTCGCTAAAGACAGGGCGATGAGGGGGGGCGGGTTCTGGAAGAAGTCGGGCTTCTTGTTCCAGTACTTCTTTTATGATTTTTTTGACCTTATCAATGTCTTCCTTGTAGCTTACTCTGAATATCATGTCCACCCTTCTGGTCCCTGTCACAGAATAGTTAATAATATTATCTCCCGTCAGCCTGGCATTGGGTACAAGAACCTTCTTGTTGTCCGGCGTTGTCAGCTCCGTTGTAAATATGCCGATATTCTGTACCGTACCGGCAGTGCCACCGCCTTTAATATAGTCTCCCACGCGAAAATGACGGAAAACAATCATAAGCACGCCTGCAGCAAAGTTGGATAAGGAGCCCTGAAGAGCGCGACCGACGGCCAGACCGGCGGCACCGATAATGGCAATAAAGGAAGCGGTCTGAACACCCAGTTTGCCCAGTGCTGCAATGATGACAAAGGTCAGGATGCCAAAATAAACGATACTGGTGAGAAATCCGGAAAGGGTAGGATCTGTTTTTGATTTTTCCATGGTCTTCTGCAGAACCCTTCGTATGGATCCTGCAATGATACGGCCAATAATGAGAATAGTCAGAGCAGCCAGAACCCGTAAGCCATAGAGGGCCAGAAAACCCTGAACCTGAAGAAATATGGAATCAACCGTTGCCATGTCTTCTCCCTATGAAAATAGTCAATAGCTGGATGTAGCGATTCTGCTGAAAGATACAAAAATTATGGACATGTTATGGACAATGGCAATGAATTTAAGGTCGACTGTCTGATGGTCTCATGAAAACATGTTCAAAAGTAGTCGTTTATGAACATCCCTGCCGTCGGGTAGACGAAAAGATTTCGATCGTATGGGGTTTGAAAAAAATGGGAAAGGGGCCGCATGCTATCAGATAAGGAGTGGAGAGTGCAGGCAGAAACCATTCCCTGAACGGATATGGATGAGACGGTGTGGTTATTTCTATATTGACAAGGTGATAGGGCTTTTTGAGGAAGTGGCAGGAAGGGATAAGATCAGACACCGGGAGCGTGGAGATCCTGCCTCATCCGGGTGGGGATGCGCGGTCTCTCGGCTAAATGACGGTGGCTCTACCGGCGGGTATCAGGCCTGTCGTATGGGGAGATGCCTGTAGCAGATGTAACGATCAATGGCGGGCTTCATGGGATCCGAAAAAGTTTGTTCAAATCCGCATTTTTCAAGAATATGCGCGGAAGCAAGATTTCCTCTGGCTGTGCGTGCGCGTATATGGGAAACGTCCGGATGGGAAAAGGCCCAGTTCATGAGAGCAGGAACAGCTTCGCTGGCAAACCCATGGCTCTGCCACTGCGGCAGTGTCGCATAACCGATTTCAACGCCACCATGAGCATCGGGCGGTTCCATAAAGCCGCAGCTGATAACCAGAATATCCAGATAGGGTCTCTGAAAAAGGCCATGCCATAAATACCATCCGACTTTTTCAGGGTGGAGATGAATCTGTTTAAGGAACCAGGGTTGTAAGGGAATAAGACTTGCGGGAGGCCAGCCTTCGGGAATTTCCGCATTTAATAAGCGGGAAAGCTGGGCAGATGAGGTTTTTTCCGCTTTCATCAATTCCGGTGTAAGCGCCACAAGACGCATTCTTGGTGTATGGATTGAAAGTAAGGAAGACAGATTCACAATAGCGATGCCTGTTTGAGGATATTGTGCAATGTTTTTTCTGCGGGGAGTCCTGCAAAGGGTGGCATGCCGGGAACCACAAAAGTGGGTGTTATGCGAATATGTCGTTCTGCAGCCTCAATGGCAGCGGTACGAAGTCTGGATTCAAACCGGCCTTCGTCTATGGCGGTGTCCATGGTTTCTGGATCAAGGCCCTGCTGGTTGGCGATATTCCGTAGAACTTCAGGGTTTCCTATATTCTGATTATGGCAGAAAACAGCTTCAAACAAGGCGGTGTGAAACGGGTCAAAAAGTCCCTCATCCCTTGCGAATTCAGCAGCCCGGATAGCCCTGCCTGAATTGACCATGGTGGTTGTCTCGCAGAAATGGATCCCATAGGGTAGGGCTTTCTGATTGATTTTACGAGTGAAGGCAAGGGTGTCCAGACCTGGATATTTTTTTGTCAGCATCAGGCCGGAAGGAGGTGTTTCCGGATGTAGTTCAAGGGGAATCCAGAGGGGGATAACCTTGAAATCTTTTGACAGTGTTGTCAGCATAGCCTTTGCCAGATAGCAGTAAGGGCAGGCAAAATCCGAAAAAACTCGTAACGCAGACATGCCTTTTTCTCCATAAAGTGGATCAGGTTTGTTTGCTATACCATAACGGGCGTCATCCCTGTAAGAATGGGCTGTCTATGGCGTCAGGCTGCTGAAACATTCTGGTACCGCAGTGCGACAGCGCCTGTCAGTAGAATCAAGATATTGATTCCGTAGCCAATCATGGTGGAACAGAGGGTAATGAGGAGGTTCAGGAAGATAAAAAAGAACCCGTACAACCCCTGTCCAGGATGGATCTCTAAGGGTGAAATGTCAAAAGGAACGGCAATGCTTCCGGGATAAAGACCTACAAAAAAAAGAAGATCGAGGAATACAAGTGCCATGGCTGCCTTGACGGCCCAATCCTTGCGATTCCATACGGCACGCCATAGGAAGAGCAGCGGCAGGGTTGTTAGGACATGCTTGATTCCCAGAATGGGTTCTACGATAAGGGGGTTGGCAAAAAGCCAGAAAACGGCTTTCAGGAGCAGCAATAGTCCCAAGAGCCATAAAGAAAAAGGGTATTGGGGATAAAGTCTTGTTCGGTAGGGTTTCACAAAAGACTCCTTCTTCGGGTATGGGCTGGCCGACTGGCCAGGAGCGGTCTTTTTTACTGACTGCCGAGAATCTACCCGATTCTTGGCCAGTAGGCAACGGTTCAAAAAAACCATTTCACAAAAGAAGCTATCCGCCTCAGGGTGAGATGCTCAGTAAAGTAAGTGACCGCAGTGAAGGCCATTCCACTTTCTGTGCTTCAACGGACGTGACGGGGCGGGTACAGTTTATGTCTGTGTCTTGTTGGCTGAAATGGCTGAAGACCTTATTTATATGAAAGGGTGGCCCCGTAAATCCGGAATGGCTTTCATGTTACAATTGTTATTCTTCCCCAGGGTGGAGGCATCTTCCTGGCTGGAAAGATCCAAAGTGTCCGAAGGCATCCATTCTTCAGCATTATGTCAAGGTGACGGTGCTTGTAGAAAAAACGATGACGAATGAAAGAGGCTCCTTTATATTTCAACAGAATTCCAATATAAAGTAAGGACAATTCTGCTTGTTCTGTCTTTTGGAATAAAGGCGGAGTGTGAGAATGGAAAAGAATGGGAACGCATGAAATGCAAATGTACCCGCTTTTTGCATGTGAGAAAAGACTGTTTTTTTAATGGTTTGTAAAAAAGAGAAAAAGAGTTGAAAAAAGTAATTGACACGGCAGTCTGAAATGGGTAGTTTACGCC
>NZ_JAPFPW010000020.1 GCF_026155325.1 Desulfobotulus pelophilus
TTGCTTATACAATATTTTGTTCCTTGTTTTTCATCTGGAGAAATTGATTATTCCTCCTTTATTGGGGTGAAAAGGCTCTGTATTTCTTCCAGAAGCGGCCGGAGTTTCTGTTGCCAGGATCCGGGTATCATGAGCATGGGGATCTTTCGGTTTTCCGGCATGGGAATGGAAACACTGCCCGGAAACAGTCTTTCCATGAGAAGATCCAGTAGAGATGCGCTTCTGCCATTGGCGTCCAGGTGTTCTGTCAGCTGAAGGAAAAGGGTATGGAGAATGACAAGCCCCTCTTCCATATCCGCTGCGCCACTTGTCTCACAATTTATTTTTGAAACCATGCAGCGACAGGCCATGGGTCTGTATTCATAGACGAGACATGTTTTTTGGTCCGTGTCCATAAGGGGGCATGGCCACCATGCCGGATCGGCGGCATCTTCCTGTGGCTCTTCACCTTCCATGTAAAGAGATGCCATGGTGTTCATGGTTATGCGGGGCTGAAGCCGAAGGAGTGCTGGCTGGTTTAAAAAAGCACTTTGCAGTCTGGTACTGTTGTCGGAACTCATACCTTGTATAATGAAATCCGCTTCAAGACTGGTTATGACAACATTGCGCGTGCAGCAGGATGAGCAGCCGGGCTTGCAGGCTGTCTGATAGGGTTGAAAAGCTGCGGCCTGAAGGTGATACAGTTCTTTCAGAGACAGAAGGCGGCTAGCTGGATCCATGGTTGTTCCTTTTGCTGTGACATGGTCTTTTTTCATATGCCGGTATGGACGAAAAGTTCGTAGAGCTTTGCTGGTTTTTGATAGGAAAGTCAAGGAAGGAGATGGTTTTCATTTTCTTTTTTCTTGACCGCTGAAAAGAAAGAAGGTAAAGAGAAAAACTGTTTCAGGCGCGTAGCTCAGTTGGTAGAGCGCTACCCCGACACGGTAGAAGTCTCCGGTTCAAGTCCGGACGCGCCTACCAAAATGTATGAAAACCCGGTATGGCTAAGGCCTGCCGGGTTTTTTGCGTTGCGTCCCTATGGCGTCGATGGAAAGATATTTCCAAAAGAAACATTTTTTGTTTGAAAGGTTCCGGCATGACCTTAACTCTGCTGCACACTTCGGACTGGCATATTGGGCATAACCTCTACGGGCGTAAACGTTACGAAGAACACGAGGCGTTTTTTCAATGGCTGCTGCAATATATTGAAGAACGAACGGTGGATGTTCTTCTTGTATCCGGTGACATTTTTGATAGCAGCACACCTTCCAACCGTGCTCAGTCCCTTTATTATGATTTTTTGCACAGACTGAGCCGCTCTTCCTGTTCCCATGCGGTTATCACCGGTGGTAATCACGATTCACCAACTCTGCTGGATGCCCCGGCAGCCCTTCTTTCTTCTTTGTCCGTTCATGTTGTGGGCCGGGCACCCGAAAAACCGGAGGATAGTGTGCGGGTCCTTCGGGATGCGGCGGGTGATCCTGTCCTTGTGGTTTGTGCGGTACCTTTTCTGAGGGACAGGGATCTTCGGCGGGTCGAAGAGGGAGAATCCATGGAAGAGAAGGATATCCGTCTGGTGGAGGCAATGAAGGGGTACTATGCTGCTGCATGTGGGCATGGAGAATTCCTGCGGAAGACAATGAGTCCTTCTGTCCCCCTTGTGGGCATGGGGCATCTTTTTGTTGCCGGGGGCAGAAGTGAAAATGGTGATGGTATGAGGGAGCTGTATGTGGGCTCGCTGGCCCGTATGGGAAGCGATCTTTTTCCCCCGTATCTCGACTATCTGGCACTGGGCCATCTCCATGCCATGCAGAGGGCGGGTAAAAAAGATCATTTTCGTTACAGCGGATCCCCTCTGCCCATGAGTTTCGGGGAGGCTCGACGTTCTCAGGGTGTTCTTCTGGTTTCTTTTAATGAGAATGGGCTTGCGGGTATTGAGACAGGTGAGGTTCCACGTTTTCAGGAGCTTTTATCTTTAAAGGGAGATCTGCTTTTCCTTGAAAAACGCATGGAGACTCTGAAAAAAGAAGGAAGCCGGGCGTGGCTGGAAGTGATCTGTCAGGGAGAAGGGCTGGGAGGAGGGCTGAAGGAATATATGGACGACCTCATGTCTGGTTCCTTTCTGGATCTGTTGCGTGTGGGGTATGAAAAAAGTGAAGGTGGTTGTTTTTTGGTTTCCGATGGTGTGGAGCAGCTTTCAGATCTGGACGTAAGAGAGGTTTTTCAACGCTGTATGGATGTCGGGGAAGTCCCGGAAAAGAGACGGGCGCAGATGATGCGTCTGTTTGAGGATATTTTGTCAGAAATGGCGATCAGAGATGGTATGGCAGAGTAAGCAGCTGTTGCAAGGAGGCCTTTATGCGTATTGAGTCACTGCGGCTGAAGAATCTGAACTCCCTCAGGGGAGAATGGCAGATTGATTTCAGAAACAAGGTGTTCCTCTCGGAAGGTCTGTTTGCCATTACTGGCCCTACAGGTTCGGGAAAAACCACAATTCTGGATGCTATCTGCCTTGCTCTGTACGGTGCCACTCCCCGTCTTGGTCGTATCACCCGTGAAAATGAGATGATGAGCCGTCACACGGGAGAGTGCTTTGCGGAAGTGGTATTTGCCGTGGCGGAGGGACGCTTCCGTTGTCACTGGTATCAGCACAGAAGCCGCAAACGGGCGGATGGTCCTCTTCAGACAGCCAGACATGAAATATCAGAAGTGGATAGCGGAACAGTTCGAAGTGCAAAGCTTCAGGAGGTTCTGGCAGAGGTTGAAACCCTTACGGGTATGAATTTTGATCGTTTTTGCCGGTGTATTCTCCTCGCTCAGGGGGCTTTTGCCGCATTTCTGGAAGCAACGGAGGATGAGCGGGCCCCCATTTTGGAGCAGATCACGGGGACGGCCGTTTATTCGGATATTTCACGGGCTGTGCATGAACGATTTACCTTTGAAAAACAAAATGCTCAGGAGCTCACACAGAAACTGGCGGGAATGGACCTTCTTTCCGGCGAAGAAGAAGCAGAGCTGTCCGGGGAGCTGCAGGCCTTGGAAGAGGAGGAAAGGAGGGGCAGGCAGGGAAAAGATGCCTTGTCAGCCATTCTTGCTCATTTTCTGCAGGTGGAAAGGCTGGAGGCGGAGCTTGCTGGTATTTCTGTGTCCCTTACGGCACTTCAAAAAGAAAAAGATGCTTTCAGGGCAGAGGGTGTCCGTCTGGACAGGGCCAGGCGTGCCCTGCTCCTTGAGGGAGGCTGGGCACGCCTGGAAGTTTTGCGAAGGCAGCAGTCCTTCCAGATAAAAGAAAAGGAAGCCTGCGAAAACAAATTGCCATTTTTGGCAGACACATTGCAGATCATGACAAAAGAGGAGGCCCGTCTCGCGGATTTATGGGATGCGCTGAGAAGAAAAATGGAGCAGAACAAGCCCTTTTTCAGAGAAATACGGGATCTTGACGGGGCCATTGTCAGGCAGCGGAAAGATTGGCATGCCGCCATGGGAGAAAAAGATTCCCTTGAGAGGCGAAAAGCCGTGGTTGCTGAAAGGGAAAGGGAGCTGATCACGGTCCTTGGAGAAAAAAAGAAGCAGCTTTTTCTGCTGCAGAAATGGCAGAAGGACAAGGCCCATGAGGGTGCCATTGCCGAAATTCTTGGGGGCGTCACCCTTCTCACACGGCGTCTTCAGGATATCCAGAAGGAAGAGAAGTGTTTTGATACAAAGAAGAACGCATTGCTTGTTGAGCAGAAAGGTTTGGCAAAAGAAACGGAGAGGGTTTGTGAAGATCTTCTTGCTGTACGGAAAAAAGTCTTGGAGGCTGAAGAAAGGGTGCGGAACGGGGAGGGCCAGCTTGCTGATCTTGCCGGTGAACGTTCTCCGGATGTTCTTGAAGAAGAAAGAAGACTCCTTCGGGAAAAGGGTCTCATGCTTTCCATGAGAATGGAGAGGCTTTCGGAGTTTCATCGTCTGGAAGAAAAACGTGTCCATCATCAGGAAGCAATGAAAAAGCTGGATGAAGAGGACTGCCGGTTTCGTGCCCAGATTTATGAACTGGAAAAGCTTCTTCACGAAAGGGAAAAGGAAGCTGCCCATCTTGAAAAGATGCTGATTCTGGAGCAGAAGGTCCGGGATCTGGAAAGTGAGCGGCGGTATCTTCAGTCGGGAGAACCCTGTCCTTTGTGCGGTTCACGGAATCATCCCTATGCACATGAAGCCGTAGCATTGGGTGAGGCGGGGCAGATTCAGCAGGATTTTGATGCCGCCTGTGTGCGGAGAAAAGAGATGCAGGAAAAACTGTTTTCAGTTCGCACGTCCAGCACTATGGCCATGCGAGACCGGGAGCACCTGCAGAAGTCCCAGGAGGAAACCCTTCTGGCTCTGGTGGGTATCCGGGAGACACTGGCATGGGAACACCACGAAGCGGTAGCGGATCTGTCTGTAGAGATAATTCGCCAGAGGTTTCTGGAAGTAAGTGAAAAAGAAAAGGAACTGGAAGTTCTTTCTGCAAGAATCCGTAAAGTGCAGATGGAGCTGGAAAGCAGCCGCAGCCAGTGGAGGGATGCGGCGGAGAAGCTGAGCAGGATTAGGGAAAAGCATACGCTTGCTGAACATCGTATGGAGACCCTTCTCAGGGATCTTTCCGGGGTGAATGAGCGGCTTGGGGTCTGTATTCAGGAAAAGGAGCAGGAAGAAAAGAGTCTTCTGGACATTTTGGCTCCATTTGGTTTCGGGCAGAACGACCTGCTTTTCCCCGAGGCCCTTCTTTTTGCTCTGGAAAAGAGAAGAGACAGCTGGAAGCAAGCCCTGAAAGATGAGCAGGCACGGGTGATGGAAATTCATTCCCTTGAAGGAGATTTGCGGGAAAACGGAGCCAGAATGGCCGAACTGCAAGAGTATGCAGAGGTTCTGACGGTCAGGCTCGGGAAACTGGAATCTGATGAAAGCCGTCTGGTGCGGGAGCGTCAGATTCTTTTTGGAGACAGGGATCCGGACAGGGAAGAAAGGGCGCTTGTCAGCGAGGGAGAGCGGTTGAACCGGAGTCATCAGGAGGCCCTGAGGCGGACCGTTGAAGCTTCCGCAGCTTTGACAGAGGATAAAAGGCGTTCTTTGCGTATGGCGGAAGCTCTGAGCCGACTGGAAGAGGAGGTTGCCGGAGAAGAATCTTTGTTTCACACAGATCTTGGGCAGGCATCGTTTACAGGTGAAGCCGAATTTCTGGCGGCCCGTCTGCCAGATGGGGAAAGGCTGGTTCTGGAGCAGAGGGAAAAAAGGTTGCAGGAAGAAGAGGCAACCCTGCAATACGGTCGTAAGGAAAAAGAAAAGGCTCTGGCCGCAGTTTTGGCAGAAAAGCCTGTGAACAGAGCCAAAGAGGATGTGCAGGCGGAGCTGGAAAGGGCAGAAGCCAGGCTCCGGGAGCTGCGGCAGCGAATGGGGGCTATTCAGGAAGTTCTCCGTAAGAATGAAGGGGTAAAAGCCAGGCATCAGCAAACCCTTACCCTGCTGGAAAACCAACGGGGTTTAACCCGTGACTGGGAAGAGTTGCACGGCCTCATAGGGTCTGCAGACGGGAAAAAATTCCGGATCTTTGCTCAGGGACTTACCTTTGAGACCGTAGTGGCTTATGCCAATGAGCGATTGCAGTTCATGACAGATCGTTATCTTCTGGTGAGGGGCAGAGAAATGCCGCTCATGTTGCAGGTTCAGGATCTGTGGCAGGCCGGAGAACTGCGGAGTACGAAAAATCTGTCCGGAGGAGAAAGTTTTCTTGTGAGTCTTGCTCTGGCGCTGGGCCTTTCCCGTATGCAGAGTGGGGACAGGGCTGTTGCATCCCTGTTTCTGGATGAGGGTTTTGGCACTTTGGATGATGCCACGCTGGATGTGGCGCTGGATGCTTTGGCGGGTTTGCGCCAGGAAGGAAGGCTGATTGGCATGATTTCCCATGTGTCCCGTCTTCAGGAGCGCATACCTGCAAGGATAGAACTGGTACCGGGTCCCGGAGGCCTGAGCCGTGTGCAGGGGCCGGGTTGCAGCAGGAAGGGAGAGAGGGTCTGATCCTTTTTTCGGGCATTTTGCTGGACACAGAAAATTGTCATGATATACAGTACTGTAAATAAAGAACAGTACTGTTGTTAGTTCACCGGTGTTCCCACGGTATTTTGCTCGGGAGTCTTCATCCTTGGCCTGAAGGGCTGCTGTTGCTACCACGGCTTCTTACAAAGGAGAAAACCATGCATTTTCTGAACAACCTCAAGGTGGGCAGACGCATGGCCTTAGGTTTTGGGCTGCTGACGCTGATTATTCTGTTTCTCGGAGGTTTGGGCTATGTGGCTTCCATACGTACGGACCGTTCTGCGGATGAAATAGTTATGGTCCGGCTTCCGAGTCTGGACTCTGTCCTTGTTATGGAATATCAGCTAGAAAAGCTGATTTCTGCGCAGCGTATGCTGTTAAACCCCAGAAACTCCATGGAAGTCAGGAGGATAGCTTATACGGCCCTTGACGCGTCGCGTAAAGCCTATGAAGAGGCTTCCAAAGTGTATGAACCTTTACCCCAGACACAGGAAGAAAGCCTTGAATGGCAGGCTTTTCAGTCCATTCTTGCGGACTGGCGCAGACTGAATGATTCGTTTATTACGAGGTCACAGGAACTGGATTCAACGGGAATTCTGAATCCCGATGAGCTGATCGGATATATCCAGATGTTTCGGGCGGATCACCACTCTTTAATGGGCAGTGTTGCCAATTCTATTCTGCTGGGTGATTCTTTTCGTGGAGGAGAAGATCACAGGGAGTGTAATTTTGGTCGATGGCTGGCTTCCTTTACCACAACCAACAGAAATCTTCAGGCTACCTTGAAGGAAGTGCAGGCGCCACATAAGGTTTTTCATGAAAGCGTTGAAACAATCCGAAGGGCCATGGAAGAGGGGGACAGGGAGAAAGCCCTGGGTATATTGAACGGAGATATGCGTCCAGCGGCGGAACAGGTGTTTGATTATTTTTTTGTTTTTCTGGATGAAGCCTTTCAGGTTCAGGAAATGCAGAATGAACTGACCCGTATGCTGGTAGGGGAGATTCTTCCTTTACAGGAAAGGGCCCTTGTTCATTTGGACAGGGTAGTTCAGATCAACAGGGATATTGCCACACGTGAAGGTGCGGGTCTCATGGCTCTGTCTACCCGCAATAAAGGTCTGACGCTGATGGCCCTGTTCGCTGCTCTTATTCTGGCAGCGGTATTGGGTGTTGTGGTTACCCGCAGTATCCTTTTGCCCCTTGGGCAGAGCAGTCGTCTGTTTAGGGCCATTTCTACCGGAGATATGACGCAGACCGTGCCGTCGGATCTTCTGGTCAGAAAGGACGAGTTGGGTGATATGGGGCGGCAGATGGCGGAAATGGTGGCTTCTCTGCGGACTGTTTTTACCCGGCTGAACGGAGGGGTGGAAACGCTGGCATCCTCTTCTACGGAGCTTTCCAGCATATCTGAACAGACAGCAGAAGGTGCGCAGGAATCGAGTAAGAGGGCAGAAACGGTGGCCGCTGCGGCGGAGGAAATGACTGCCTCCGCTCAGGCCATGGCCCAAAAAATGGAAACCTCCTCCGGGAATCTGAACTCTGTGGCATCGGCCATGGAAGAAATGACGTCGACCATTGGCGAAATAGCCACCAACACGGCAAAAGCCAACACAAGTACGGAAGAATCCGTTAAAAGGATAGAAGGTTTTGCCCGAATGATGCAGGAGCTGGGTGGGGCTGCTCAGGAAATCGGCAAGGTGACGGAAACCATTAACGGTATTTCTGATCAGACCAATCTTCTGGCCTTAAATGCGACCATTGAAGCGGCCCGGGCCGGTGATGCGGGCAAGGGTTTTGCCGTGGTTGCCGGTGAAATCAAGGAACTGGCCAGTCAGACAGCGAGGGCTACGGGTGATATCCGTCAAAAAATCAATGGTATTCAAACTGCTGCTGACAAAGCGACAGCAGATATTGAAACCATTGTTCACGGCATTCAGAATGTGAACCATATCGTGGGTACCATTGCGGCAGCCATTGAAGAGCAGTCGTCTGCCATCGGTGAAGTTGCCGCTAATATAGCTTCTGCATCGGGTATGGTGGAGGAGGCCAATGGGCAGAGCAGCGAAATGAATCAGGTTTCAGGAGAAATAGCCAGAGACATGGCTTCGGTGAGTGCTGCGGCAACACAGGTGGAAAGTGCCAGCAGGCAGGTACAGGAGACCGTACGGGAGCTCTCTGCCCTTTCTGAGGAAATTCGGGAAATGATGCGTCGTTTCAAAGTATAAGAATCCGTTGACCCGGCAATGATCAACAGACGTCACGTCATTTGGTTGTTGGAGCCCTTATTTAAAAAGGCTGTTCCGTTAAGGGGCGGCCTTTTTCTATGCTTGAAGTACCAGAATGGGGGCAGTCCCCGGGCCAGCCATTGCTCAGGCTTGCCGTAGGATTACGACCTTTGGGCAGGATCATAAAAAATGGGGTCGCATTCAAGAAAAGAAAAGGGCTGGAAAAAAGGGGGCAGAAAGAACCGGTATTGTTTTTTTCTATCGGTTTTATCTTTGGCATAGAAATACACAATTTGCCCTGCTTCCTACCCCGTGGTATCCCGTGGCCTTATTCTTCGGCTGTCAATTCAAAAGTAAGGGGTTTCAATGCGTTGCATTCAAAAAATCTTTATATTGTCTTGCTTGTCTGTTTCTTTGCTTGTGGCTCCGGTGCATGCAGGAGAGAATCCTTCTTTTAGAGGCAAAAGCGGAACTCTGCAGATTGCAGGAGGAACGGCGCACATACCCGTTATGAGGGATCTTGCAAGGGTAATCATGACAGAGGCTCCTTCTGTGCGTATTGCCATTGCCGGTGGTGGCTCTGGCGTGGGTATTCAGAAGGTTGGGGAAGGCCTGGTGGATATCGGTAATTCCGGGCGCAGACCCACGGATCGGGAGATTGAAAGCTACGGACTGGTCCTTTACCGCTGGGCACTGGATGGTGTGGCTCTGGCCGTTCATCCTTCCAACCCCGTAGGTAGCGTGGATGTGGCAACCCTTTCTGCCATTTATAAAGGGGAGATCAGAAACTGGAAAGAACTGGGAGGTCCGGACAGAACCATCACCCTTTATACACGGGATGCGGCATCCGGCACCCGGGAGGTTTTCTGGACAAAAGCTCTCCAAAAAGGAGCGATTGCGGAGACTGCCCATGTGGTGGCTTCCAACGGGGCCATGAAAACGGCCATTACCCAGGATCCCGGTGCCATTGGCTATGTATCCGTAGGCCATCTGGAACCGGGAATAAAAGCCCTTGCTTTTGAAGGTGTCATGCCCGGAGTGGATACGGTGCTTTCCGGTGCCTATCCCGTTTCCCGGGGTCTTTACAGCAGTACAAAGGGAGAAGCCACCGGGCTGGCGGCAGACTTTCTGAACTATCTGTATACCCCGGAAGGGCAGGCGATTATACGGGAAAAGGGTTTTATTCCTGCCGGTCGGGACTGATTTTCGGGTTGGCGGATACTGTGTACAGCGTTCCGGCATCCTGTGTACCGGATTCCGTATAATTGAAAAAACCCGGAAAGCCGGTCAGCTTTTCCGGGTACAATTTTTAAAAGGGGCAGGTTCTCAGAATGGTTTCCTCTTTGAGAGCTCCTGTCCGGGGAGCAGGCTTTAGGCCATGGGACAGTATTGTTTTCCCCCAAAGGATAAAAGGGAAACCCTTTTTCAGTATTTCTGCGGTTTTTCCGCATATTTTACCTATTGTCTTGTGCTGCTGCTTTTTGGCTTTTTTCTTTTTTTTGCTTATCCTCTTCTGAAAAGCGGAGGATATTTTCTTTTACTGGTAACACCCTGGCAGCCTTTGGCCGGTAATTATGGCATTGGCCCCATGATTGCAGGAACGGCTGTTATCAGCCTGCTGGCGGTGTGTCTTGCCTTTCCCGTATCCTTGGGAGCGGCCGCTTTCTGCGAAGCAGGTCTTGCTCCTAGGAATCTTGTACGTTGGGTGCGGCCAGTTTTTCAGCTTATGACGGGCATCCCCACGGTGGTCTATGGCTTTCTGGCGGTTTTTCTTCTGGTTCCCTTTCTTCGCAAGGCCATCGGAGGTTCTGGTTTTTCTGTCCTTGCCGCATCCCTTATGCTGGCCCTTCTCATTGCACCGACCATGATCCTTTTTTTCTCCGATGCTTTCCGTGCTGTTCCCGGAGAGCACCTGCGAGTCATGACAGCCATGGGAGCCCATCCGGAAGAAAAGCTGGTTTTTCTGCTTCTGCCCCAGGCCAGAAGCGGTATTGTGGCGGGATTGCTTCTTGCCGCAGGCCGGGCTGTGGGAGATACCCTCATAGCCCTGATGCTGGCGGGTAACAGTCTGGCTTTTCCTTCCTCCCTTACGGAACCGGCCCGTACCCTGACAGGCCATATTGCCCTTGTGATGGCTTCGGATACCCAAAGCCCTGAGTTCCGGTCCATTTTTGCCTGCGGGCTAACGCTGTACCTGATAACCACCCTGTTGATTTTTTTCTGCAGAAGGGTCGTGGTTTCTGAAAGGGGAAAAGGATGAAGGCGCCCCTGCGTATAGCCATAAAAAGCGCTGCCTTTGCTGCGGCTTTGGGGCTTTGTTGTCTTGTTCTTTTTCTGCTGGCAGCCCTTTTTGTGAAAGCATGGCCTGTGCTGGATCTGCGCCTTTTGTTCGGGGATACTCCGCCGCTGCAAGCGATCAGGGGGGTAAGGCCCGTATTTGACGGGCTCTTCCCCGCCATTTGCGGAACCCTTCTTCTGGTGATTTGTGCTGTGGTTCTGGCCCTTCCCATGGGGATGGGAGCGGGCATTCATCTGGCTTTGGCTGCCAGCCCAGGTACCTGCCGCCGGATCGGCTTCTGCGTGGATATCCTTGCGGGTATGCCTTCCATTCTCATCGGTCTTCTGGGTTTTTCCCTTATTCTCTTTCTGTATCGTTACTTTCCGTTCATCACTCCGGGACTGCTGCCGGCAGCGGCATCTCTGGCCTGCCTTATTCTTCCCTATATCATCAGGGGAACCTGGCAGGCCATTCAGACTCTGCCACCGGAGCTGTTGCGGACCTCCCTCTCTCTGGGAGCCAGCCCTGTGCAGGCGCTGCGTCATGTCCTGCTTCCAGCTGCAAAACCCGGGCTTACGGGTTGCCTCCTTCTTTCTGTAGGGCGTGCCGCCGAGGATACGGCCGTTATTCTTCTTACGGGTACCGTTGCTGCCTATGGTCTGCCATCGGGATTCTGGGATCCCTTCGAAGCCCTGCCATTTTTTATCTATACCACCGCAGCGGAATACGGCTCCCAGAGGGAGCTGGCCATGGGCTTTGCCGCATCGTTGATTCTGGTGGGGCTTTGTGGCGGACTCTTCAGCCTTGCCGCATTGATCCGCAGGACCGTACAGATGAAAATTTTTACGGGAAACATGTCATGATGAAACCGAATATCAAAATCCGTATCCGCGATCTCCGTGTGGCCTATGGCAAAAGCCCTGTTTTTGCTAATGTTTCTCTGGATATAGCAGAAGGGGCCATTACGGCCATAACAGGGCCGTCCGGAGTGGGTAAATCTACTTTTCTTTTCAGCCTCAATCGTCTTTTGGAGACGGAAAATCAGGTGAATATTTCCGGCAGTATCCTGCTGGCTACGGAAAGGGGCTGGCAGGATATTCATGCCGGATCCATGGATGTGTATGAACTGAGACGGAAAGTATCTGTGGTGTTTCAAAATCCCAATCCTCTGCCCATGGGTATTTTTGCCAATGTGGCTCTGCCCCTCAGGCTGAAGGGTATCCGGAGAAAGGCGGAGCTGGAGGAAAAGGTGATCAGAGCACTGAAGCAGGCCCATCTCTGGGAGGAGGTGGGGCACCGGCTTACTGCGGATGCCCGTACCCTTTCGGGAGGTCAGCAGCAGCGGCTGTGCATAGCCCGAAGCCTTGTCATGCAGCCGGAAGTCCTGTTACTGGATGAACCAACATCCTCTCTGGATGCGTCGGCAGAGGCTGCCATTGAAAGCCTGCTTCTGGATCTGAAAAAGACCTGTACGCTGGTACTGGTTTCTCATTCAAGAAGGCAGGTGAAAAACCTTGCGGATCTGGAGTTCGCCATGACCTGCCGTGACAAGAACAGGCCTGCCATTTCAGCTTTTTGAAATAACAGACCTGTTTTTTTGTTTCTCCGTGCGCCGGGGCTTTTTTTGCGGTTAATATCCGGAAGCTTCCTCTGTGCAGCCGGACCTCTATGTTGGACAATTACAGAATTATTCCCTCAAGGCCGGCTTCATACCGGTCATTCACAGCAGTCCAGTTGATGATTTTGAAGAAGGCTTTGATGTAATCGGGCCGTCTGTTCTGGTATTTCAGGTAGTAGGCGTGTTCCCAGACATCCAGGCCCAGCAAGGGTATTTTCCCATGCATGATGGGGCTGTCCTGATTGGGCAGGGGCAGCAGAACCGGTTTTCTTTTTTCATCCAGAACCAGCCACATCCATCCGGACCCGAAGAGTCCTGCCGCACCCTCTGTAAATTCTTTTTCAAAGTTACCGTAGCTTCCGAAGGTGTCAACAAGGGATGTCAGTATTTTCCCGTCTGGTTTTTCTCCTGTTTTCAGTGTCTGCCAGAAGAGAGTGTGGTTGGCATGCCCCCCTCCGTGGTTGCGTACGGCCGTTTTTATGGTTTCCGGTAGGAGCTCCATTTTTCCGAGTAGCTCATGCAGGGTTTTTTCCTGCAGGTCCTTGTGGTTTTCCAGTGCGGCATTCAGTTTGTCCACATAGGTCTGATGATGTTTTGTGTGGTGAATTTTCATGGTTTCTGCATCAATATAGGGTTCCAGCGCATTGTATGCGTAGGGTATTTCGGGAAGTATGTGCAGCATTCTGTACCTCCTTGTTTGCATGGTTCATGCATCAGAATTTCTTATGCTGCAACAAAGAGTGTGTCTTTTTTTTGGTTTGTCAAAAAGTTTTTTAAGAAAAAAACACTCCCTGATTTGAATTTTATCGGGATTGGGCTGGTATGGGAACAATGGGCTTTTACAGAAAAGGGAAGGGTCCCATCTCAGAACAGGTTGAAACTCATGCCACTGTCGTCATTTTTTCCAATGCCACAGGTGAAGGGGTATGGTAGGATTGTATGTGTCGGCCATTTTAAAGTGGTGAATCATTTGCCATCGCTGACCCAGTGTCAGGTCGGATAGATCTATTGTGGACCATGAGGATGTAATTTCACGTATAAGAGGCATCCAGGCGTCTCTGTTGGCTTCAAAGGGAAGTCCTGTACAGGCCATGGCGTGGCGCAGGGCTTTATCCTGTATTTCGTAGAGGCTTTTTGCCATGGCAGCGTTTATGGCTTTTTCAGTCCTCCAGGCTGACGTGCCGGGAGCCGTGCACAGAGGATCGAGTATTCTCAAAAATTTTTGATAAAAAGAGCTGTCCTGCTGCATTCCGGCCTCCCTTTTTTTCTGCTCCGCTTTATCGGGTTTGTTTCGGATGGTGCCATTTACTTCCAGAAGGTACGTTTCAGACGATTTTCAATGAGTTCGCGCAGTCGTGCACTTTTATATCTGCCATCGATCACGTTCCATATGCTGCTTCGGGAAACCCCCCATTCCCTGGCCCATTGGGCAACATTTTCTCCCAGCACTCCGATCATTCCCCGGATTTCCCGGGCAATCCTGAATCGTTCCTGTTCATCGGGCGAGGCATTTTCAGGCATGCAGAGGGTGTAATGCACCACTTTTTCGGATTTTGCTGTGTGTCTCATTGCATGATTCCTTTGTGGGGGTTGACGGCTTACTTCGTCCTGCAGAGATGGTGGAACAGAACCGCAGGTTCGGGCTGTGTCTGGCCGGTACCGTGCCGGCGGGAGGCCGGGAAGAAAAGAGTCGGCTGCATGGGTCTGGCCGGGTCCGTTTGTCTGTGGTAGAATGACTGATCAGGATCAGAAAAAAATGACGGCATTTCTGTTGGCGCTTTGATTCGGGGATATGGGCAGCCGGGGCTGTGGCCGTTGAACTGTTTTCAGATCTGTGTGCCAGTGCTATTTCTCTGAGTCCGGATGACCTTTCCGGGTGAGTTGCCCTCCTCAACCTGCCAGTGAGTTCCTGTAGAGACCGGTATGGCTTTTCGGTTGTCACTGGACGCTCCATTCCCTTTATGATGACTGTCATCCGTAACAGATTAGAGTTGTCTCAATTCGTTCAAAGCTGTAATGATTACCGAGACATGTTTTGTTCTTCGGGAAAAAATCGTAAGCTAAATATTGTCGCCATGTCAATAAAAAACTGGTTTTTTCGCAGTTTTTAACTCCTTGCCAGGTGTTTTTAAGGATTGGAATCGCTCACCTATGTTGCCGATTACCTCAAAAGATAACAATTCTCAAAAAGAATCACTGAAAAACCAGGCTGATGCCGGTCTTTTTGAGAAGCGTTTGAATAGGCTGAAAAGTGTTTTAAAAGTTAAAAGCGAATCTGAATTAGCTAAAATCTTAAATATCAGGCCGCAGTCCATAGCTGCAGCCAGAAAGCGCGGCCAGTTTCCCACTGGCTGGATTTTTCAGGTGGCAGAGCTTGCAGGCGTTTCTTCGGATTGGCTTTTTTTTGGAACCGGTCCGGTCCGTCGAACGGTAACGCCGTGGTCAGAAGGGCCAGAAGAAGCAGTGGGGCAGAACGGTGCATTGAGTGAACTGGACGTAATGAAGGACAACAAAAGCAGTGAATCAGCCGAGGCGGAGTCGGAGTCAGGTCATTACGGATGGGTTCCCATGGTGGAAGCCCGGTTTGGGCCGGATGGAGAGTCCCTGGAAGTGGCGGAAAGCCGACGGAGCCTGTATGCGTTCCGAAAGGGGTTTCTCCGGCGTGTGGCTTCCAGTCCTGGAAAATTGGTTATGATGCGTATTAGCGGAGATTCCATGGAGCCGCATATCCAGGATGGTGGCATTGTCATGATTGATCTGGGCCGATGCAGCCCCAGGGATGGCTGTATTTTTGCCATGAATTTTGACGATGTTATTGTGATTCGGGAGCTGGAGCTCCTTCCCGGAGGTATGTGCCGGGTTATCAGCCGCAAGCGATCCCGCTACGAGTCTTGTACGGTATCGTTAAAAGATATCTGTATTGTGGGTCAGGTTATTTGGAGTGATCGTATCTTCCCACGGTAAGTTACGCGTTTTCATGAGAAAGCAGCATGTGTGATGGAAAGCCTTCGGAATGAAAGTGTTTGGCAAAAATAAGCTTGGCAGAAAGCTCAATGGGTAGTATGTTTAGCTTGTTGGCTAAATGATAAGCTGTTATCCTGCTGACGGAAAAAACGGCGGATTTGGAAGAAAAGAAGGCGTTTTCAGGGGGCAGGGGAATGGTTTCTGCATGATGACAGCGTGTGAGGTTGGGGAGAGAAGTTATGATTTCGGATAAAGGGGCAGGACCTATGATCCGGCACCGTTATGGAGCTGTGGCATCGGCTGAGAACAGGGGCTGCTGCAGTGACGGTGGGCTGGCGTCCATTGATGCTTCCCGTCTTGGTTACAGTGCGGAAGAAGCGGCATCGGTTCCCGGGGGATCCAATCTGGGGCTTGGGTGCGGTAATCCCGTGGCCCTTGCCTCAATCAAGCCAGGTGAAGTGGTGCTGGATCTGGGGAGTGGAGCTGGGTTTGATGCTTTTCTTGCTGCAGAGAGGGTGGGTGAGACCGGTTTGGTTATCGGAGTGGACATGACGCCGGAGATGGTGGATAAAGCCCGCGCTAATGCAGAGAAAGCGGGGAAGTCTCAGCTGTCTTTCCGCTTGGGGGAAATTGAGTATTTGCCCGTGGCGGATGCTTCGGTGGATGTGATTATCTCCAATTGTGTACTGAATCTTTCTGCGAGAAAGGATCGGGTTCTGGAGGAGTCTTTCCGTGTTCTGCGGCAGGGAGGGAGGCTGGCCATTTCCGATGTGGTACAGATGAAACCCTTTAGCAGTATCTTGCTGGATCATCCTGACGCTCTCTGTGCCTGAGTTACGGGCGCCATAGCGCCCGAGCTTCTGGAGAAGCTCCTTGAAAAAGCCGGATTTACCGGTATTCAGATTGAGGTTCATGAGGAAAGTCGGGAATTTATCCGGGAATGGGTGTCGGGAATGGATGCGGGAGCCTATGTGAGAAGTGCCCGCATTCAGGCCAGAAAGCCCTGAATACACCTCAGCGTCTGGTAAAATCGGAAGGAAGGGCTTGAGGAAAGTCTGGGCGGTCCCTTTTATGTCTCTGGTGGTCTCAGAGATTTTTCTCTGGGGTTGGCAGATAAAGCAGGCCTTGCCTGACTTCTGCAAGCGGTATGAGACGGTTTGGGACAGGTTTGTTTTTTGGGTGAGCAGGATTCAATTGCGATCCTGCCCTATGGAAAAGACTGGACAGGTTCGTTTGCCTGTCCAGTCTTTTTTTTGTCTGGGCGTTGCAGGGCTTGCCACCAGGCTACCCGTATAAGCCTTCTGTTTCGCCATGTGCCCGGGTGTGAGCCATTTTGTCTGTCTGTATCATGGCCTGCGCAGCAGCAAGAGCTTGGGAGAAGGAGGGAAAGAAGTGCTCTTCATCGATTTTCGGGCAGATCTGCATCTGCTGCATGGTTTTATGGACTTTTGGATGAAGCCCGCAGATAAAAACGCATGTTTTTTGTGCCTGCAGCCGGTCAATGGCAATTTCCAGCCCGTGAGCGGCTGTGGCATCGATGCTTTCCACTCTGCGCATCCGTAAAATAAGAATGGCCGGTGGTTTGTTCAGGAACTGAAAGGTGTCGAGAAACCGGTTTACCACCCCAAAGAAAAAAGGGCCTTCGATTTCATAAACCTGAATGGCTTCACCCGGGATGGGGAGTGTTTCGTCACCGGAAGGGGTGTGGGGATGCAGGTCAAAGTGGGCTAATGCCGCCATGCGTCTCATGAAGAGCAGGGCGGCAAGAACCACACCAACCTGAACGGCAAGGGTGAGTCCTGCAAAAACAGTGAGAATGAACGTTACCAGCATGACAAAGATATCTTCGGCCGGAGAGTGGAGGAGGGTGATGAACTTGTGGATTTCTCCCATATCCCAGGCAACGATGATCAGAACACCGGCAAGGCAGGCCATGGGAATGCGGGAAGCCAGTGGTGCGAGGCATAGGATGGAGAGGGCAAGGGTGATGGCGTGAAAAATCCCTGCCATGGGCGAATGGGCACCGGCACGTATGCTGGTTGCTGTCCTTGCGATGGCGCCTGTGGCAGGAAGACCGCCAAAGCAGGCGGAAGCCATATTGGCCAAGCCCTGTGCCGTCAGCTCCGTGTCAGGGTTGTGTCGTTTTCCCGTCATTCCATCCGCTACGCTGGCACTGAGAAGAGATTCGATCCCACCCAGAAAGGCAATGGTGAGGGCGCTGGGAATCATGACCGGTATGAGGCCCCAGATATTTTCAGGAATGCGAAAAGAGGGGAGGTTTGCCGGTATGCCACCGAAACGGGATCCTATGGTGGCAACTTCCACATCCAGCATGCAGACCAGTATGCTGGCGGAAAGGATACCCACAATATGGGCGGGAATTTTTGGTATTGTCCGGCGCACCATGACCATGACCAGAATGGTGAAAAGAGTGAGGCCCAGGGTTGCGGGGTCCGCTTCGCCCATGTGGGAGACAGCATGATTCATGTGATCCAGGAAGGAAGATCCTTCCGGCTTGGCAGCGATGCCGAGCCCTTCCCGTAGCTGGGTGGAAAAAATAAAGAGGGCGATACCAGAGGTAAAGCCTGTGGTGACGGGATAGGGAATGTATTTGAGCATTTGACCAAGACCGAAAAGTCCCATCAGAAAAAGAAACATACCGGCCATAAAGGTGGCAACGCAGAGTCCTTCATATCCGAATTGGGCCATGATGGAGGCAATAATGGCAACAAAGGCCCCGGTTGGCCCACCAATCTGAAAGCGGCTTCCCCCCAGAAAAGAGATGATGAATCCTGCCACAATGGCGGTAAAAATCCCCTGCCCCGGTGTGCATCCCGATGCAATGGCAAAGGCAATGGCCAGGGGGAGAGCTACAATCCCCACCGTGATACCGGCACCCAGATCCTGCATAAAATGACTGCGGAAGTAGTGTCTGGAAAAGACCATGCGGATTTCCGGCTGACAGGACGAGGTTATACGGTGAAAAACGGCAAAGTGCATGAGAGAAGCCTCCATGGATGTCGGTATAAACAGACACGCAGGCTCAGGTCGGGCATGGGGGTCAGGCCGAGTCTGTGGTGTGCAGTGGAATTTGTGGGTTCGGTTTGTCGGTAACCGTCAAAACGACAAAAAGGCCTTGGTTCGGACGGTGAGTAACTTATGACAAAAAGATTTTGTGGAAAACGGGAGGAGGAAGATCAAGGTGAAGCATGGCCGATTCTTTCATTGGGGAAGGATAGAGAGTCTCACCATCAAAGCTTTTTTTCTATACCCGGCAAGAAGGAAAGGCAATGTTTTTGTAGCGGCAAGGTCCATGGAGTCTGCAAGTCTGTTTGTCGTCCGTTGCTTCGGTTCGCTGGTTTTGAATAGAGAAGGCGGTCACGGGAGGCAGAGGGAAGTATGGGCTGTTTTGCCCCGCCCGCTGCAGGGGTAAGCTGCGGCAGGCGGGGGCAGGTCATTTCTGTTTGAATGACAGAATACGGGCTGGATGTGGGTGCATCGTTCTGCCGCTCTCAGGTGGAGGAACCCTTGTCCCCTTGAGTGTGCCACCCTTGCTCATGCCGCTCCCGCAGCGCTTATAATATCTTTCAGATACCAGGTTGCAATGCTGAAATAGATCAGAACACCGCCAATATCCGCAATGGATGTGATGAGGGGTGCACTGGCCGTTGCGGGATCCAGCCGAAAGCGGGTGAGGAGGAAGGGAAGACTCATGCCCACAAGGCTGCCGAAAAGAACGGTGAGTACCATGGTCATGGCCACCACCACAGCCACATCCGGACCTCCCCGGAAAATACCGATCATGGATACGGCGAGTCCCATACACAGGCCTATTCCAATGGCTACGCCGATCTCTTTTTTCAGCAGCTTTAGCCAGTCTCCAAGTTTGACATCCCCCACAGCCAGAGCCCTTACCATCAGGGTGGCAGATTGAGATCCTGCATTGCCGCCGCTGTCTATGAGCAGGGGAAGAAAGAAAACAAGGGCGACAACCGCCGCAATGGTGTCTTCAAAGGCCGCTATCCCCGCACCGGAGAAGATGTTCATGAAAACCAGCACCAGAAGCCAGGGAAGGCGTTTTCTGAGTATGGAAAAAAAACCGGCATCCCGGATATTCAGGTTAAGATCAGGGATTTTGTGGCTTATGGCCCCAAAGCGGTGAAAATCTTCCGTGGCTTCTTCCTGCAGCACATCGGCCACGTCATCGTGGGTAATGATGCCCACCAGTACCTCGTTGCCATTGGTCACGGGAATGGCGAGAAGATCATATTTAAGAATCTTTCTGGCAACCTCTTCCTGATCCTCTTCCACCTTGGCCCGGACCGGATCCATATGCATGATGTCCTGAATTTTTGTTTCCGGACGGGCAAGAATGAGCTCCCTCAGGGAGACGGAACCGATGAGGCTGCGGTTTCTGTTAATGACATAGGCATAATAGATGGTTTCCTTATCCGGTGCTTCCAGTCGCAGCTTTTCCAGGGCTTCCCTTACGGTGATATCGGCAGGCAGGGCTGCATAATCCGATGTCATGATGGCACCTGCCGTGCCTTCGGCATAGGATTCCAGTTTAAGGATGTCCTGCCTTTCCGCTTTGGCCAGCATGTGCAGCAGTCGGTCTTTCCGGATGTCGGGAATGTTGCGGATGAGATCCACCCGGTCATCGGCATACATGGCTTGGATGATCGCGCTCAGCACCTCATCGGACAGTACAATGGTTGCTTTGGATTGCAGCTCTGGTGTCATGTGGGACAGAATTTTTGAAGCCGTTCCCGGGTCCAGCCGGGTCATGATAAGACAGATGTCCTGAGTCAGGGCGTCTTCGAGGGCCGCCGCTAGGTCGGCAGGGTGCTGTCTGGCGCAGAACTGGACGAGTTCCCTGTTATTGTTGCTGCTGATGAAGGTCTGAAGGGTGGGATAGATGGAATGCTTTTTCATGGTTCACCTCAAAAAACACGCCGCACATGGGAAAGGGGCGGCGGAGGGAACCGTGAGAGGCTAGGAGCCTGTCAGGAGAACTGCCGTCCTTTCAGCACGCAGACGCATTGCTGTGGCCAGAGGCCTGTTGGGAAAGCGGAATGCTGGTAAGCAACTACTGCCTTCGTCCATTGCTGTTACGGGTCTCCATTTTCAGGTTGATGGCTGGCAGGGTACAAAAAAACCCCTGTAAAAAACCGACTGTCCATAGCACAGGGATGTTTTTCAGGTCAAGATTTTTTTCTCTTTTCTTGTGGATGGCCCGGAGATGGGGAAGGGTTTACCCTGAATCCACCAGATATGACGACTCCTGCCAGCAGTTCCATCAAAGACTGAAATACGATAACCACCATAGCAAGCTCAAGTTCCGATGGAAGTGCGAAGGCATTGGGGAGAACGACAAAGGAGTTTTGTGTGGTAAAGGGGAAGGCCAGCATCCGGCGCCGATCCGCTGGCAGATTGGATAACGGATGGATATGTTTTAAGACCTGCCTTTTCAAACTCCCGCCATTTTTCCGGACCTTTATTTGTGACAATATCACCTTTATTTTATAGATGTTACAATAAAATACGCCTCTGAACGGGAATGCCCCTTGGCTTGCTTCACGAGAGTATCGATGTCTGGGATATGTCCTGCAGAACCGGGGAGGAAAGCCATTTCATCCCAGCCTGTGGAGGGGAGAGAGTGATCCGGTTGATGTTTTGTTTTTTATCGGATACGAATAAGGTATTATATGTTACTATGGTTACATTATTAAGGTTACAGATCTTTTAATTATGAAGGCTGAACAGCGGATGCCGGGGATGATCTTTCATAACAGGAGGTACTCATGGAACTGGCCATAGTCGCCTGTGATTTTGGATACGGCTGTCGGGCGGATACGGGTCATTGAGAGGATCTCTGCGGGTGTCAAAACGCGGATTTTGTTTATTGCATTAACTCAGCGTTTTATTTGGCTTGGACTGCAGGTGATAGGTTTAGGGTGTAAAAATGAACAAACCAGACGAATCCATGGATGCACCATCGGCAGAAGACGACAGGGGAGGCATGACAGCCAGGAGATCTTCACACTGGTTTAACCGGACCGTGGCCGGAGCGGGCATCACCAGTGCGCTGGGTGATTTCTGCTACGAAACCACCACAGTGGTTCTCCCCGGTTTTCTTGCCGTGCTTGGCGTTCCTGCAGCGGTACTGGGTATTATCGAAGGTATCGCTGATGCGGTGGCGAGCTTCACAAAGATGGTTTCCGGCTATATCGCTGACAAGCTGGGGCACCGGAAACTGCTGGTGCTGGTCGGTTACGGCTTGACTCCCGTCGGGCAGGTGCTGATCGCTCTGGCGGCAGGCTGGCCACTGATCCTGCTGGGGCGGCTGGTATCGTGGTTTGGCAAGGGGCTGCGGGGCCCTTTGCGTGATGCCATCGTGACACAGTCGGTCACTCCGGAAACACGAGGGCGGGCCTTTGGTTTTCACCGGGCGACGGACACCATTGGCGCGGTGGCAGGCCCTCTGCTGGGGGTTGCACTGCTCGGCCTGGCCCAGGGCTGGCATTGGAACGGTGCTGACGGCCCTTTTCGTCTTGTGCTGTGGATATCGATGATCCCAGGTCTTATGGCGGTGCTGGCCTTTCTGATATTGGTGAAAGACCCCCAGCATGCTCCCAATCCAGGCTTGAAATTTTTCAGCACGCTGCAGGGATTGCCGCTACTGTTTAAACGCTACCTGGCTTCGGTGGGGGTGTTCGGCTTAGGCGATTTTTCCCATAGCCTGCTGATTCTGGCCGCAACGACATTGCTGGCTCCCTCTTTCGGTATCGTGAAGGCCAGTCAGGTGGCCGGACTTCTGTACGTGTGGCGCAATGTCGTGCAGGTCGCCGTGTCCTGTCCGGTGGGGTTTGTGGCTGACCGCATCGGTCATTTGCCTGTGCTGATCACCGGCTATGTCCTGGGAACGCTGACGGCGGTTCTGACAGCCCTGGCATGCTGGGCCGGTACCGACAGCCTTCCCTTGCTGGTGGGGATCTTTTTTATGGCCGGACTGTATATGGCTGTGCAGGAAACGCTGGAATCGACGGTAACGGCGGAAATGGTTCAGCCTGAGACCCTGGCGATGAGCTATGGCGCTCTGGGGACTGTCAATGGAACGGCAAAATTCATTTCCAGTTCCCTGGTGGGTGTGTTGTGGACGGTTTTTTCACCCATGCTCGGGTTTGGCATTGCCGCGTTTTTTATGTTCTCCGGAACAGTGGCTTTGATCCGGATTTCCCCCCGATGATCCGATGAACTTTCAAGGTTGTACATTGTTTCTGTAAAGATGCACTCTGGTGTTTTCAAGAATAACCAGGCCACTGTGGATGACATCTCCGACACTGGCGAGAAAATTCTGTATCCTATCCGGTGAATCCACAATGTCCACGATAATGGGCAGGTCAAAGGAAAGGCGCAGGATTTTGGAGGTATGGATGCGGCTGTTGGCGCCAAAGCCCATGATGCCACGAAAGACGGTTGCGCCCGCCAGTCCCTGCTTTTTAGCTTCAATAACAAGCCATTCATAGAGGGGAATTTTTTCATAGGTGTCGCTTTCCCCGATGTATATTCTGAGCAGTTGTCCTTCATCCAGAAGCTTCATGGGTGTCATCTCCAGAGTGTGATGGTTAAGAAACGGCCAAGCATCAAGGCGGTCATGCCAAGGAACACATGGGCTGCGATATTCACGGTACCCATGAAAAAGGAGTTGTTCATGAGGTTCATGGTTTCGTTGCTGAAAGTGGAAAAGGTGGTGAATGAGCCCAGAAATCCGATCATGAGCAATAAGCGAACCTCTGCCGTCATTCCGGAATGGTACTCCGCAAGATGGGATAAGATCCCCATGAGAAAACAGCCGATGACATTGACTGCAAGGGTTCCGTAAGGAAAGGAAAGGGTATTCGTCAGGAGATGAACAAGGCCTGCCATAGCATACCTTGCAATCGCACCGAAAAAGCCGCCAATTCCGACGAGGCATATCTGGTACATGGACAAACTCCTCTGTGTATACAAATCAGGAGAAACAGTATCGGTAGGTGGAGGATGGCAAAGGCCATCATCCGGTATGCAGAAACATTGCGTTTCTCCTGCGTTAAGGCGGGTGGCAGGATGGGGGGAGGTGGCTTGGCAGGCAGCCTCGGTTTGGGGATGGAAGGGGCTTTCTGTGCCTATTTCCCGTTCTGGTTTGGCGGATTATCACTGTTTTCATCATAGGTCTCAAATACCTGGCGGGCGTAGGTGTCCAGTAGGACTTCGCAAGCCTGCAGTTTTTTTTCTGCCTCATCGGCGAGGGGCGCTCCCAGAAAATCAAGTTTCTGGATTTTATGCAACCAGGACTGGAGCTTTTTCAGGTCCGCATCATTTTCTTCCAGCTCCGCATAGGTAAAATGACGCGCCAGGGTTTCTTTGTGGATTTCAGACTCAAAATCCTGGCATTTACCGATGAATTCTTCATATTCCTCGTTGCGATCCATCCTGAACCGGGTCATGAGTTTTTCTTCATTGGCCTGATCCAGCCCCAGGGTCTCCATGAGAACGGACTCTCCGCCCATTTCCGTGATTTCATGGGCCAGCATTTTCAGGGTACGCAGATGGTCTCTGGTTTTGGGAAGAATACAGACTCCGTTTTGCAGATAAACGGCTCCCATTCCTTTGAGACGACGCCAGAGGGCCACCCGTTTTCTTGCGGGTTCTGCGGGTACTTTGTAGGTGAGCAGGAGCCATTTTATTTTTTTCATAGGACGCATCATTATGTAACCGCTGTTACATGTCAAGTCCGGACTTTTTCTTGTGGGATTCTTTTCTTGACTTCTTTTTATACCCTATTATAGCCTTCCATCCAGAAGGGGATGGAGTTCCCCGGAACCGCCCAGGCCGGGCTGATGACTCCTGTATGCGCCATGTTGTGGCGAAAGGGGATTGGTAAAAAAAGGCCTGAGGCGGTTTTTTTATGGCTTGTTCCCTGTGGATCCTTAAGGTACTGAAAACAAACTGCCGTATGAGGAGGTGACCATGCACCAGGCGAGCCTATCTTTGCCCAGCCAGGATAAGGTTTGGGCGTTTTCAGCCCTGCTTGTAAAAGCCGCAGATCAGATTTCCGGGATGGGATCGGGATTTCTTCATTATGGGGAAAACCTTTCCCACCTGAATCAGCGCCTGTGTGAAGGCCGCTTTCATCTGGCTGTTCTGGGTCAGTTCAAGCGGGGTAAAAGCACCCTTTTAAATGCCCTTGCGGGTGAGGCCATCCTGCCCATGGGCGTACTTCCCCTGACCGCAGCACCTACTTTTATTCAGTTTGGCGAAGCTCCCAGAATTTCTGTGTGCCATGGAGCAGGAAAAAACCAGGAGTCTTTTATGGGGAAATCCACGGCGGAGCGAAGTGCCTGGCTGGCACATTTTGTCACGGAAAAGGAGAATCCTGAAAACAGGCGGGAAGTCAGTGAAGTGCTTGTGGACCTGCCAGCTCCCATCCTTTCTAGCGGGCTTGTTCTCATTGATACTCCTGGCATTGGATCGACCCACCTTCATAATACGACGGCGACTTTCAATTTTCTGGAGTCCTGCGATGCCGCACTTTTTCTGATTTCGGCAGACCCGCCCATGACGGCGGTGGAACTGGCCTTTTTGCGGGAGGTCCAGAAGAAGGTTCCGCAGCTGATTTTTGTACTGAATAAGATCGATTATCTGGCAAAGGATGAATTGGAAGAGGCCCTTGGTTTTTATCGGGGGATTTTGATGCGGGAGCTTGGCTTGTCGGAAGACGTGGTGGTTTTCTGTGTATCCGCCCGCAGAGGGCTTGAAGCCAGACAGGCAGAGGATCAAGAAACCTGGGCCGCCTGCGGTATGGCAGACCTTGAGCGATTTCTTGGGGATTTTCTGGCGAGAAAAAAAATGGCTGCCCTGATGAACGCTGTGGCTTTGCGGGGCAGGGCTGTGCTGGATGCGGTTTTGATGGAAGCGCGCATTGCCCTGAAAGCTTTTCGTCTGCCCCAGGAGGTGCTGGAAGAAAAGAGGGCGTTTTTTGCCAAAAGCCTTGAAAAGGCCGAAGAGGAAGGCCACTTGATTCAGGATATTCTTGCAGGGGACAAGAAGCGTATCCTGGCTTTTGTTGAAAAAGCGGCGGAGGAAATGCATCAGGAATCTATGGATTTTTTAAGTGGGATCATGGGGCGTGAAGCGAAGGGGGGCAAGGGGCTATTTTCCAGTAAGCTGGTGGAAAAAGCCTGGGCGGAGGCCATTCCTGATTTTTTCGCCGAACAGCAGGCCGTTTTTCAAAAAAAGGTCACAGAATATCTGGTGCGGTGTTTTGCGGGGCATGAGGCTCGCCTGGAGGGTCTGATTGAAACCCTGCGCCATGCGGCTGCCGATCTTTTTCAGGAAACTTACTGTGCGGCAGGACAGGATGGCGTAGATATCATGAAAAAGAAACCCTATTGGGTTACAAATACCTGGAATACGGATTCCCTTCCTGTGCTGAAATCCACAGGGCAGCGTATGGATGAGCTTGCACGGCGGAATGCGGGGAATATCCGCTGGGCCATGGTGCAGAACGTGAACAACGCTTTCATTGGTTTTTCCGCACGGGTGAGACAGCGTCTTGCGGATACGGTGACGAATATTCAGGGTGCCATGGAAGCGGCTCAGGTGCGGTTGCGGACCAGGGATGGGAGCCTTGAGGATGACGTGCAGCGAATGGAAAAGAATCTGGCTGTGCTGGAAAGCCTCAGAAGAGGCATGGGCGGTTTTTAGATGGTAAAGGGATGGGGGGGACAGAAGAGAAGAATTCTCCACCGTCCCCTTTTTTATAAGGGTGCATCCGCAATAAAAGGCCGGGCAATGAAGTAGAGTGCCAGAAGCCCGATGCCGGCACCGGCTGTTTTTTTGAACCAGAAGCCACCCTGCTGGAAAAAAGTGCTTTCCAGAAGCCTGCGCACCAGAGCCATGCTGGAACCGGCAATGGCAATGGGCAGGCAGTGGCCGATGCCAAAGAGCACGATAAAGACAAGGCCCGAGGCCATGGTTTCCTGCAGGGTCATGAGGGCGAGAATCGGGGCGATAAAACCGAAGGTGCAGGAGCCGGAAAGAATTCCATAGGCAAGGCCCAGGATAAAAGCTCCGGAAAGTCCCCGGACCCGTAACTTTGAAAGGGTGCCGCCGCCGGACAGGGAACAGGCCTGCACACCCATCATGTCCAGGGAGATCCAGAGCAGGATGGCTCCCACCAGAATTGTCCAGTAAGGGCTGATTTCACCCATCATTCTGCCCAGCAGGGTGGCGAGGATACCCAGTACCGCAATGGTGATAAAAAGACCCGTGGTAAAGGAAAGAGCGTACGAAACACCCTTTGACGCTTTGGGTTTTTCATCTTGCCCAGCCACATAGCCCACAATCAGGGGGATGGAAGCCAGATGACAGGGTGACAGGAGAACGCTCACCATGCCCCAGATAAAGCTGGCTGCAGCACCGATCCAGAATCCTCCCATCATCCAGTGATGGAGGGTAATGAAAAATTCGTTCAGCATGATTGCTATTTCCTTGCAGCCTGTGTTTTTGGCAAAAAGGGGGGGCCCTTGTTTATTCCACGCCAAGTTGTTTCAGCACATCCTCAATGCTTTTTTTATCCATGAATCCCACATGACGGCCCGCTTCTTTACCCTCTTTATCGAAAAAAATCTGGGTGGGAATGCCCCGGATACCGTATTTTCTAGCCTGATCCCTATGTTTCCAGACATCAATAAAAACGATGGCTGCCCTGCCTTCATATTCTTTTTCCAGCTCTTTGAGAATGGGAGCCATCATTTTGCAGGGGATACAGCTTTCCGCACCCAGATCAATCATGGTGACCATTCCCTTGACAGGCAGTTCGGGGATGGAGGGGGTTGCCCACAGGGCAGGGGCGGAAAAAAGGATAAGAAGAAAAAAAAATGTACCGGTGGATTTCATGGTTGTTTCCTTACAAGATGGACAAGAAGGTAGAAGGAGAGAAGAAGAAACGATGCGTCACGCAGGAGGTAGAAAAAAGCATCACCCGTAGCTTCCGGATCCGTGGAAAAGCACCCGCAGGAAATATCAAGGCCTCTGTACATATTGAAAAGAAGACCAGCCACAAAGCTGATGAGCAGCAGATTGGTGAGCACAACCGCAGCGGGATAGGCCCTCTGGGTCACAAGCAGAATGGCGAGGATGACTTCCAGCCAGGGAAGGATCAGGGCCACGGGCTGGATAAGAAATGCCGGGAGGATCTGATAAAGTTCAATTATCTGCGCAAAGCCATGGGGGTTGAAGATCTTGGGAATGCCTGCCGCCAGAAAGATGACCGCCATGGCAAGCCTTCCTGCCAGGGCGAGGTGTTCCCATGGGAAGGCCTGCTCCCGGGATGATTCATGGGGCATGGTCAGTCCCCCTTTTCCGTGGGTAATTGCTTTTGCTGCCAGAGTCCCCACCCGTTGATGAGAACCCGGACATTTTCATAGCCCAATTCCCGTAAACGTTCTGCCACGACGTGGCTCAGGTCACATACCGCACCGTCACAATAGACCACAAGGGGTTGTTCTGGGGGAACCCGTTCGAAAAAATGTGGTATGAAGGCATCAAAATCATCATGGGGAAGGAAAACAGCTCCCTGAATGCGGCCCTTGTTATATTCCATTTGACTGCGTGCGTCTACGAAGAGGGTGTTTTTTTTCTGAAAAAGGACGAGGGCTTCATCCGGAGGTATGATTTCTCCGGAAGCCTCGCGGACTTCATGCGGGCTCAGGGAAAGGGGCAGGCCATTCTGACGGATCGCATTGCTTCCCAGCCCCAGAAGAATGGAAACAATGAGTATCAGCGGCATTTGCCAGAGGCAGTTTTTGGCAATGGCGACAGGGTGCATGCGATCCTTTGCTCGGAGTTGTATTGTGAGCGTCTGTGTCGGAAGAGGGGTAGAGGAGCAGGCAAGGAAACCCTGCATAGGGATTCCCTGCCCCTGTTTTATTGGAGCCAGCCCAGTACGTCTTCTTTTTTAGGTACCTTGCCAACCATTTTTACATCTCCGTCAATGATAACGGCGGGGGTTCCGAAAACGCCATATCCTGCAATTTTGAGGAGATCGGATACCTTTTCAATGGAAGCGTTAATGCCTGCTTCGGCTACGGCTTCCCTCACCACTTTTTCCGCCTGACCACATTTGGCACAGCCCGGTCCGAGAATTTTGATTTCCACGATTGTTCTCCTTTATACTGTCTGTAGGTTCCGTTGCCATACGGCTTGTATTCAGTGAACTTTTTTAAAAAGGTACGCAGGACTTTTGACCGGAATTCACATTCCAAAGCAAGAGTCCTTTTTTTACAGGCTTGATTTTCGGCTGGAGAACCGGATCAGCCTATGCGAAAAAACTGCCATAGAACATGCCTGCCGCTGTGGACATGACAATGACCAGCAGGCTGAAAACCGCTGTTTTTTTCACTCCCAGCACACCGGAAACCACCAGCATATTGGGAAGGGAGATGGCAGGACCCGCCAGAAGAAGGGCCAGAGCCGGACCTTTTCCCATGCCTGAGCCCATGAGGCCCTGCAGAATGGGGATTTCCGTCAGGGTGGCAAAATACATCAGGCCACCGGCAAGGGCTGCAAAAAGGTTGGCCCCAAAGGAGTTGCCCCCCACAAGTCCTGCGATCCATGATTCGGGTATCAGGGCGGGATGGCCGGGACGACCGAGGAAAAAGCCAGCAGCCAGTACACCAATGGCAAGAAGGGGGGCAATGAGTTTCACATAGTCCCAGGTGGACGCCACCCATGCTTTTCTTTCTTCCTGAATAAACCAGGCCTTGAGCATCCATGCTAGAATCCCCAGCAGGCCAATAACAAGGTACCATTTGATGCTGAATAAAAGGGCAAAAACACCAGCGCTTCCCGCCGCAGGCGGTGCGAGGGTGGCAGACAGAAGAATCAGTACCATGACCAGCATGAAACCGCCATCCTGCCAGAGACGGCGGCCCGTATCCTCTTCATCGGGAAGGTGGAGCTGGCCTGCGGTGCGGGCGGCATCGTCCTTTCTGAAAATAAAAGCCATCAGGAGGCCTATGATAAGGGCAAAGAGGATGGCACCGATGGCCCGTGCAAGGCCCATCTGCCAGCCCAGCACCCGTGCTGTGAGCACAATGGCCAGCACATTGATGGCAGGGCCGGAGTAGAGAAAGGCTGTTGCAGGTCCAATGCCTGCCCCGCGGGTATAGATGCCGGCAAAAAGAGGCAGGACCGTGCAGGAGCATACGGCAAGGATGGAGCCGGACACGGAGGCCACGGAATAGGCAAGGATTTTTTTAGCCTGGGCGCCGAAATATTTGAGCACCGCTGCCTGGGATACAAAGACAGAGATGCCTCCGGCTATGAAAAAGGCGGGGATCAGGCAGGTGAGTACATGCTCTCTTGCGTAATCCTGCAGCATGAGAAAGGCTTCCAGGCCGGATCTGCGCATGACTTCATGGTCCCATGGAATGAAATATGCGGCAATAAAAAGCCCGATGATCCATAAAAGTTTGCTTCTTTCCTGCATGGTTTTCTCCTTTGTAACGGATGGAAGATGCTGTCCGTCATCTGGCGGGCAGGTGATTTTTGTAAAGGTATCTGGCCTGATGCTGGTGCGTGGCCGTGTTCATGTGCGGTAAGGCCCTCAGGATGCTGCCCGGTCAGGTACAGATTTGCGGATACGATCTCTGTGAATTTCCGGGAGGAGAGTTCGCATTTCTGTAACAGCGTCATCGTCTTCCAGCCAGTTTTTTATTTTGGCAAGCATGTCTGCGGCATAGGGATTATCCGTTTCCTTGTCTAGGGCATAGTTCACCCACGGGCCTTCCTTTTTCCAATGGACAAGCCCTGCTTCTTCCAGAATTTTTAAATGCTTGCTTACCGTAGACTGGGCAAGCCCCATGACTTCCTGCAGTTCACAGACACAGAGTTTGCGATTTTCAAGGGCTTTCAGAATTTTCAGTCTTCCGGGATCGGAAAGAGCTTTCATGACTTTGATCAGATGTTTCATTTTTATATCCTCCATATCGACATATGTGAATATGCGCTTCTGTTCTAGGCGTGTCAAGATGAAATGTTTATCCGTTTGGTCCGGGTGTAAGGCCAGCCCAGCAAAATCATCTGATGGCTATGTGTCTTCCCTGCAGAAAGGGTGTTCTTGCAGGTGGATGTGTCCGTATTCGGAAAAATATTATAATCAGAAAACAAGTTAAAAAAGCTTGAAAAATGGAACAGGGTTGCTATGCTTAGTTTGTTGGCTAAATGTTAAAGAGCGGAGGGAATATGGAAAAGCTGCTGGCCATTACCAAGGCCCTTTCCGATGCCAATCGGCTTCGGGTTCTCATGGCCCTGACGGAAAGGCCCCATCTCTGTGCCTGCCACCTGACGGAAATGCTTGGGGTGACAGGTGCTACGGTATCCCGTCATATGGGTCTGCTCCGTCAGGCTGGTCTTGTGAAGGCCAGGAAGTGTGGAAAGTGGACGCATTACACCCTTTGCACCGGCAATGTGCAGATCGACACCCTCCTTTCATGGGTGCAGTTGCATATGCCGGAAAATGAGGTGATTCGTGCAGATCGGGAATTTATCCGGAGCTGTGTTCTGGAAAAAATGGAATGTGAAGAAGGGTGTTGTGGGTAGTCTTGGCTACTACCTTATCTGCCCTGATGAAGGTCAAAAAAATCTTCCCAAAAAGGGAGAAGAGCCGGAAGGAGGCAAGAAGATGACAGAAAAAAAGAAATTGCTCTTTCTTTGCACGGGAAATTCCTGCCGCAGCCAGATGGCCGAAGGCTGGGCCAGGCATTTGAAGGGAGATGTGCTGGAGGTTTATTCGGCGGGTATGGAGACCCACGGGCTCAATACCAATGCCGTTGAGGTGATGGCGGAGGCGGGAGTGGATATTTCCGGACACAGGTCCAAGCTTCTGGAGGATCTTAAGGATGTGGATCTGGATTATGTGGTGACCGTATGCAGCCATGCGAATGAAACCTGCCCCTATTTTCCGGGTAAAGCCAGGGTTGTGCATGTGGGCTTTGATGACCCTCCAAAACTGGCTGCCGGTATGGATGATCCCGAGGAAAAACGGAACTGTTACCGCAGGGTGCGGGATGAGATCCGGGCCTTTGTGGAAACCCTGCCAGCGAGCCTTGGGGCTTGAGAAGAATTGTATCAGAACAAATAAGATATGGTAACGGTTCAGCATAGTTTTTAAGGGATCCTATCGGTCAGGCAGATGCACAGGCAGCCAGACCATTTGCTCGCGGCGCAATTGTATTGTTAGAGCTTTTGGCCGGTGTGGAACCAACGAAAAATTTTTGGCACTCAAGACTGAAAATTTTATAAGAGGCTTTGGGTGTCTGCTTTGGGTGTCTGCTTTGGGTGTCTGCTTTGAGTGCCTGAAACCTGAAACGATTGCACTGACACTTGCAAACAGTCAGGATGCCTTGCAATGGTACGGATCTGCTGAATTATATGGTGTTGGAATTTTTGAATAAAAACGACTGTACCATCCCATATTATGCAAGAAATCCGTTTTTTGATAATGGAAAAGCACCTCTACAGGCTTCTTTCGAGGTTCTGTGATGCGTAAAAGGTTAGAGGAGAGTAGAAAACATGGATGAAAGAACGAAAATTCTGATAGGAATTGGATCTTCCGTGGCCACAAGCTGTCAGCCCTGCCTTACACACCATGTGGACAGGGCGGATGAACTGGGAATTGAAGATGCGGATATTATTGAAGCCATTCATGTGGGAACCCAGGTCAAGCAGGGCGGCATGAAGGCCATGCAGCAGTTTGTGGAAAGGGTTGCTGGGAAAAGGCTGGAAGCGGTTTCTGTTCAGGGAGAGAATAGTGCGGAAAGCTGCTCCTGCGGTGGGAGCTGCTGCTGATTTGACTGATATATATCCGGCACTCAGGTTGTAAATTCAAGCTTGTTGCTACTAAGTGACTTTTGGGCTTGAGTGCTGGAAAACAAAAAATCTTTGTGCCTTAGTATCTAACTATATTGAGAAGTATATGGTATTGGTGAGTTTTTATAAAAAAGGAGAAGCCCATGACAGCTAAAGACAGCAGACCGCTGGGTTTTTTTGAAAGATATCTTACTATTTGGGTGGCCCTGTGCATGGTGGCAGGTATCCTGATTGGTTTTCTTTTTCCGGGAATGGCCAAGGTTATCCATGCCATGTCCATAGAGCAGGTGAACCTTCCCATAGGGCTTCTGCTCTTTCTGATGATTTATCCCATCATGATGCAGATTGATTTTCCCCAGGTTGCCAAAGCCTTCAAAACCCCGCGTCCTGTACTGACAACCCTTGTGATCAACTGGGGAGTCAAACCCTTTACCATGACGTTTTTTGCCTGGATCTTCATGTTTTTCATCTGGGCCCCTTTTATACCAGCCGATATGGCCAGTGAATATTTTGCCGGCATGGTACTCTTAGGTATTGCGCCCTGTACGGCCATGGTTTTTGTATGGAGCTATCTGTCCAGGGCCAATATGGGTCTGACCCTTGTCATGGTTGCCATTAACTCCCTTACCATGCTGGTTCTTTATGCCCCTCTGGGAAGCGTTCTGCTTGGCGTGGCTCTGCCCATTCCCTTTATCACACTGAGTCTCACTGTTGGTTTTTATGTGGGTGTCCCCCTTGTGGCAGGCTGGCTTTCCAGGCGTTATCTGATTCATAAAAAAGGGAAAGACTGGTTTGATACGGTGTATGTGGCCAAATGGGGAAAGGTTTCCATTCTTGCTCTGTTGGCCACCCTGGTTTCTCTGTTCATTCTGCAGGGAGATGTTATTCTGCGGTCTCCCCTTGTGATTGTGATGATTGCCATTCCCCTTATCATTCAGACCTTTGTTATTTTTGGCCTTGGTTATGTGGTCTGTCGTTTTCTGGGGATTTCCTATGAAGACGCAGCTCCCACTTCCATGATCGGTGCCTCCAATCACTTTGAGGTGGCCATTGCCGTGGCCATAACCATGTTTGGTGTTACCTCCGGTGCTGCTCTGGCTGCCGTTGTGGGGCTTTTAATTGAAGTGCCCATCATGCTGGCTCTGGTGCGTTTTTGCCTCAGAACAAAGGCTTTTTTTCCATCTGAACCTGAAAAAGCTCCCCTTGCCTGATGCTGTTCAGGGGTAATCTTTCTTTCCTTGGAGAGGCGGGCTCCCCATTTCGGGCCGTCGTTTCCGTGAAGGCCCCAGTGCATTGAATTCTGAAAGTTGTGTTTGCGGTATGAGGGTGAGAGGGGAATCTCCCATGGTGACATATACTTTTATCGTGGCCACGATGGGATAAGAAAATGATAAAAATGTGGGCACCGGCGCAGGGGACGTGTGCTGAACAGCTAGCCGGGGGTGCGGAGAAAAACTCTGCACCCTTTTTCATGCAGACCTTTACGGAAGGCTGGTGTTTCTTTACTGTACCCGGGGATGTGCCCGAAAGAAAAAATGAAATGAACCGTGAATTGATGGAGGCATTGTATGCCGTTGTTTCGTATGATGATGGTTTGTTTTTTACTGCTTTGGAGTGTCTCTGCTGCTTTGGCTGAGGGCATTGCCTGGGTGCCACAGGATAAAGCCGTGGAAAGGGCTGTAGAGGAAGGGAAACATGTATATTACTATTTTTACACGCCTTCCTGCCCATCATGTCAGATCATGGGAAACCATACCCTGGAGGATCCGGGGGTGGTAAGCCTTCTCAATGGGTATTTTGTCAGTACCAAAATGCATGCTTCGTTTAACAGGGAGCTGGCCGGAAGCTTGGGGGTCATGGTTGTGCCTACCCACATCTTTTTTTCAGCAGATGGAGACGAGCTTTTTCGCCAATCAGGTTATCTGCCGCCGGATGAGTTTATGCAAGTGCTGAAAAATCTGAATTCAGAAAAGTGAGTGGGGGTATATTGGTAAGGTCCACAATGGGATGGCCGCTGAGCGTGGACCTGAAGACTTTCTGAAATCAGGAACAGGGGTTGGATAATGATACAAAAGATCTGTCATCTACTGGTTGTCACCGCTCTTTGTTTCAGTGCATGGATAGCCACGAATGATTTGTTTGCCTTGCCTTTTTTTCTGTCTGCGTCCTCCGTGACGGGCTGTGAAACAGCCTGTGCTGCCCTGCATGAATCCAGCATCGGTATTCTGTACGGGATCCCCCTTTCTCTGCTGGGTTTTCTGGGGCTTCTTGTTTTCTGGATTTTACGGATCAGAGGCTTAAAGGCCATAAGCTTTTTGATTCTGTCGGCTATGGTGGGAGCAGAGTTTTATCTGATTCTGCTGCAGTTTTTTTATTTCAGGGAATTCTGCTCCTCCTGTCTGGTTTTTGCGGCCATGGTTTTTACTGTTTATGCCATGATTCTGGTTCAGGATTTTTTTTTGAAGCCTCCTGTCCTTTTTCGGGAGCTGCCTTTACAATTATTCCCTGCCTTTGTTTTTATGCTGGTGCTTCATATGGTTTTATTCCCGCCTTTTTTTCCGGACAGAATCCTTGCCGAAGGCCTGCCCCTGTGTCTTACGGAAAAAAAGCCTGATGTCGATTCGATTCGTATAGAAGTTTTTGTTTCTCCGGATTGCCCCTATTGTGAGGCTGCGGTTTCCTATCTTTCCAGTATTCTTTATGGAAAGAATAGGAAGGCATCCATACGTATCAAGCATGTGGGGCTGAATGGCCAGTCAAGGCGTAAAGCCATCGAAAATGTGGCTATGGGCATTTATGGTGATCTTTCGCCTGCGGCTCTGAAAATGGCGGAATGCTATATCATGCAGAATGAAAAAGAGCTGGCAGCTATTCAGGATGGTCAGCTGCAGACGCCCGTGATCCGTATGGTTGGTGACGGGGATTCCCGGTATTTTACGGGCTGGACTTCACGGAATCAGGAACAGATTGCAGAAATTTTGAATGAGCGTATGCCGGACAGAAACCGTCCAGCTGGATCTGTGGACTGGTTTCATAATCGTTTGCCAACGGGAGATACGGTTCTCTGTCCTTCCACGGGGGCACCTTCTGATAAGGGAGTGTGCGGTTTCTGATGCGGAAATTTTTTTATTCCCGCATCTTTTTGGGAGGTTATTGTTTTTGTGGGTTCAGCCCGATGGAAAAGCGGAAGGTCTCTTGTCGTCATTTTGATCCGTTCGGCATTGGAGGGCTGCATCCGGTACCCATTGACTCAGATAATGAAGATACTGAGGGTAGGTGGCCAGATAAAAGGAAAGGCCCGGTCCGAAATTTTTACCGATCAGGCCGTTGATCAGAAGGGTGCTGACGTGTTTTTCCTCTTTCAGCATCTGGTGATAGGCGCAGAAGACTTCCCTTTCTTCAAAAGACATGCGATCCATTCGTTTTTGTAAGGCTACCCGTGCTCTGGGCTGGTACATAAAAAAGTGCAGAAGGTCCAGAACGTTGATGACGATCATGGTCGTCAGGCGGGTATGGGGATGGTTTTCCGGGAGTATGCGGTTTTTTGTATCCGAAAGCAGTGTAAGGATGTCGGATCGGGGGAAGGCCAGCTCCAGTTCCATGCAGGTATCAAAAATCTGGCGCATTTTTTTCCTGTAGTCCTGGGCACGGAGTTCAAGATTGTGGAAACGGTCTGCCAGTCCTTCTATGATGCCAGCAACCGTATCGGATGCGGTTTTAGATATGATGGCGGCCCATTTTTGTAAAGCTTCGCTGGGAGCTCCATGGCCTGTACCCGCCAGCATCTGCCCGCAGATACCGCTGAACAGTACAGCTACGGGAATGGCAAGAATACTTCTGAAAAAATTACCAATCACAGCCGCTCTCGGAAGCCCCCGGAAAAAATTGTGGGTGGAAAGATAAATTCCGTTTGCAAGTCCCATGAACGCATAGAGAGCTATGGGGTTGCTGGATGTGGTGATGGCAAAGATTTCGTCAAGGATTCTGGTTTTGACCACATAGTCCAGCAGGGGAACAGAAAATCCTGTAAACAGAAGGGAATCCGCCACCCGGTTCCAGCGTACGTGGTCATGCCATTTCAGAAGGGGGGAGCGGCGGATACCTCCACCACCCAGAACGGACTGCAATATGTTGCGCAGGCCGGTAATGAAAAACCAGATGACCGCACCGAAATAAGCCAGAAGCCACCAGTCCTTTGTCAGGGCAAAGGTTAAAAATGCAGGAATAAAACCGATGACAACCTTCAGTATCTGGGTCAGTGAAGTGTTCAGATAGGCTGCCGGATGAAAGCGGAAGGCTTTTTCCCTGTGTTTGAAGGCTGCTTTGGGATTTTCCTGCCGCATGGTGCCTCCAAGGGTGATGACATTACCTCTGGCTTCCAGACGAACAGCACTTTTCCGGATAATGAATTCAGATTGTTTTTTATGGGTTACGGGACGCAGAATTTTGGCGTATCGCAGCCGGTAGAGGATTGGTGCCAGTTTTCTGCAGGGAGGTTTTTTGGGTATCCATGTCACCCTTGGACGGACGGGGATGCGGATACCGGGGCGGTGATGATTTTTTCCAAGTTTCTGCTGGAGGAAGCGACGGGTCCTGAAGGGAAGGGTATCTCTCAAAACAAGGCCCATGCCGTAAAAGCGGGGAGAATTTCCTGTGGAATCCGTACCTATGCGTGTCTGCAACGGACGTATGGCATAGGGACTCACCAGCCGGGTAAGATGGGAGAGAATGTTCTCCAGTGTTTTGGACTGTTCGGTAGCCTGGGATGTGTGAGCCAGCTGCAGGTGATGGTGGCAGTCCATGAGTATGCGTTTAAGGATGATGATGTTGCCCTGATTCAGGGCCAGCTGCAGGGCATTGATTTCTCTGTATGCCACGGCCCTTCCCAGGGCCTGATCCTTGAGATTGTAGATTTCAAGATGAGAAATACGGCCTTCGGTCCGGAAGAGGAGTTCTGCCACATCCGCCACCCGAAGGTGTTTGAGGTTGAGAGTAAGGGAAAAGGAAGGGTGCAGTCTGGCCAGAGCTTCGGTGAGAGTTTCCGGTGAAAGGGTCAGCAGCTCAGGCAGGTCCTTTTCCGGGCTGAAGCTGTCGTCCTGTTTTGCAGGGGCCAGAAAGCGGTTTTCAATGGCTTCCGGTGTCAGGGTTTCAAGGGCTTCAATACGTTTTACAAAAATAGCGGCTTCGGGCGATTCTGTGTCCACTTCCAAGGGGGCAGGATGGAGAGACTGGCGGATGGCTGTTTCCACCAGAGAGTGAAGATAGGCGGAAAGGTGCAGGGTTGAGGGCTGGCCTAGTCCTACCATGACCAGAAAATCCTCTTTGCTGGCTTCCGGTATTTCCATGGCCAGCTCCGTTTCGATTTCAGGCCGGTATTTCCGATTGAATATATCCAGGTTTTCAAGAACTTTTTCTGCCCGGTAGCGGGAAACTTCTCTGCCTTTTTCCATAAAGGCATCTACTTTCGGCAGGTTGAAAAACCGCGTCATGGCTTCGGCCGTATGCAAGCCGGAGGGAGCCCATATAAAGGAAGCCATGCGGCCCCGGAAAGGAATTTCATACTCAATACCGATGGCCGCTCTGATTCCCATGATGGAGGCGGCGTTCATGAGCTCGGAAACTGCCTGAAAAGGAATGTGATTGTAATAAATTACCCGGATTTCCCGGATGCCTTTGATCCAGGCATCCATGATGAGATGGCAGGGATTTTTGCGGCCTTTGGTATTGGCATCATGGACATGGTCGTCAAAGCTGACCTGATTCCAGTCTTCAGGCATTTCCAGCAGATGGTAGTGGCTGAGGAGGCTGCGTATGACCCGGGGTCTGCCGCTGGCAGCCCTTCTGAAATCATGGGCCAGAGCCAGCTGGCGAAGCATGTCATTTTCATCGCAGCGAATGAGCTCCTTCATAAGCTGCAGCATGACACGGGCTGCGTTATTGCGAAGGTTGCTCTCTGTGGAACTCCGGACCTCATCCACGATGGACTGCAGGGCTGTCAGCCGGTCTTCCACGCGACCCGCATCCAGGCTGTCCAGAAGGTGGGCTGTTGCATAGGCCATGCGGAGTTCTCTGGGGGCAGCCAGCTCTTTGATACCTCTGGGGTGGAGGTAGGGGCCTACCCGTTGACGAAGGTCTTTCTGCTTTTTTTTACGATAACGTATATCTTTAATGATATCAAGCAAATGATAGTCTGCTGCATCAAACATGAATGGATGCCATTTTTTCATAGTGCTCCCTGATATGAAAAGGGTCCGGATGGGTTGTTTTATGAAACAGGCCTTTCATTATGGATAGCAATAAATATGCCGTGATTGTTTTCTGGCATTTCAGGGGGTAAATTGTACTTTTTTGTGAAAGTATGTAAAAAAAGATGACAGTCAGGCATGTTTTTCCCGGAATCAGGTGTGATTGCTATGGGAGGGATTTACGCAGAAAGCCGCCGATTTATCCCGACGGGAGAAAATAGGCGGCTTTCTGCGTACAATGTGACCATGTTTCTGATCCTGAGATCAGGCTTTTCCCGTTTCCTCTTCCGGAGTTGCGTAAACACCGTCTTTATTATGGTCTTCCGTGCCTACCAGAGCCGGGTTGAAAACGCAGACAAGGCGCATGTCTTCAGAAGCCCTTAAAAGGTGGGATTCATGGCCGTTAAGGGCATACATGGTGCCATCGGATATGGGGATGATTTCCCCGGTATCCAGCCTTTCCAGCTCACCTTTGCCGCCAACGCAATAAACGGCTTCCAGATGGTTTTTGTACCAGATCCGGGTTTCCGTACCGGCGAAAATGGTGGTTTCATGGAAAGAGAAACCCATGCCATCCTTTGCCAGAAGAAAACGGCGGCTGACCCAATTGCCGTTGGCAGCTTTTTTATCCCGCTCTGTTCCGATAATTTCTTTGAGGGTGCGAACAATCATACTTTTCTCCTGTTTTGTTGGGATGCCAGGCATGCGAATGTAAAAAGTTGGCCATAGTGTCCGGTATGGTGTATCCCGAAATTTCATGGGCTTTGCTCCGTGGCAAGGCATACCGGGCTATTGGCAATTGAGTTTGCAACAGAGCTTCGCAGGCCGCCTGTGCGAAAAAAGCGGTCAACTGCCTGATTCGTCATGCAAGCAGCAAAATCAGATTTGTCAGGGTGGTAACCAGGCTTTTTGCTTGAGTGACGCAGGGTTTTTGCCGATCCCGAACAGGTCAAGAAGCTCTAGGAATAAGATTGCGTCACGGGCAAACAGCCATGGTGCCTGTGTCTCTGTCTCGCAGGTATGGAACGTAGAGGCTTGTGCTGATCAGTTACAGGAATTTTTGCAGGGCAGCCCCCCTTCCGGGGCTGCCTCGTTGGTTCTGTGTTTAAGCAATTTCTCTTTCTTTGAGAACGTCCTTGACGCTGTCTGCAATGATGGCCAGCCCTTCCTTGAGAAGCTCTTCTTCAATAACAAGGGGTGGCAGCAGCTTGAGAACCTGTTTTTCAGCGCCTGCCAGTTCCATAACCAGTCCCTTTTCAAAGCATTTCTGGGAAATCTCCCTTGCCATGCTGCGTTCAGGTATGTCAAGGCCCCAGATCATGCCACGGCCGCGGATGCTGGCTTCCAGTTCCGGCCAGGTGGCCCGGATGACATCCAGAGCTTCATACATGAGATTGCCCTTGTACTGTATGGATTCGCTTAAGGCGTTGTTGTCCCAGTAGGACAGTGCTTCGGTACAGGCGACAAAGGCAAGGTTGTTACCGCGGAAGGTACCCGTATGTTCGCCGGGTTTCCACTGGTCGAGATCGGGCCGCATGAGAACCACAGCCATGGGAAGACCGCCACCGAGGGCCTTGGACAGGGTGATGATGTCCGGCTTGATGTCGGCGAATTCAAAGCTGAAGAAGCTGCCTGTCCGACCGTTGCCTACCTGAATGTCGTCAATGATGAGAAGGATGTCAAATTCACGGCAGAGCTCGGAAAGTCCTTTGAGCCATTCCGCGGAAGCCACGTTGATGCCACCCTCGGCCTGTATGGTTTCCACGATAACGGCTGCGGGGAGATCCAGGCCTGAGCTTGTATCTTCAATCATTTTTCGCAGGCAGACCAGAGAATCCACGCTGTCGCCGAAGTAGTTTTCAAAGGGCATGAAGCTGACGTTGGACCGACTGATGTGGGCCTCATCTCTGTAAAAGGTGTTGCCTGTCACGGCAAGGGCGCCCATGGAAAGACCGTGGTAACCATTGGTGAACGACACTATATTGGAGCGGCCCTTTACGGTTCTGGCCAGTTTCAGTGCGCTTTCCACCGCATTGGTTCCGGTGGGACCGGTGAACTGGATTTTATAATCCATGTTACGGGGTTCCAGGATGGTGGTGGAAAATTTTTGGAGAAAACTTCGTTTGGCTGTGGTGGCCATGTCCAGTCCGTGGATAATACCATCGGACTGCAGATATTCAATCATGGCTTTGGAGATTTTATCGTTGTTGTGGCCGTAGTTCAGGGTTCCCGCACCGGCAAAAAAATCAATGTAGTTTTTTCCGTTCTCATCGGTGAGAATGGCACCTTTGGAAGTGGCAAAAACGGTGGGGAAGGAGCGGATATATCCGCGGACCTGGGATTCGAGGGCTTCAAATATACGCATTTTGTGTCTCCTGTTTTTTGATGTGAAACGGGATCTTTTGTTAATATAGTAAGAAATCCTGAAAAAAAGAGTCGGCTGGTTCAGGATAAATGAACAGGTTTTGGCTCAATGCAGCTTCGGTTATGGGTTATGGCTGTGTCATTTTTTGTTGTAGAGGGCCGATGACAAAGAGAAGCTCCGGTTCATGGGCTGCCTTGCCAAAGCAGGAAGCTGGAAAAAGTTCCTCTTCAAAAACCCATGGTACATCATGGTGTCGTGCCAGCGCCGTAAACAGGGCAATGGAAGCTTTGTTGGACGGAGTTATGGTTGCTTCTATCCATAGGGGCCCTACCTTTCGCTTCAGTTCGTTGAGCATGGTAAGTCCCAGTCCTTCTCCCTGACAGGACGGGTCCACGCAGACCTGCCATATGAAAAGACAGTTCGGGTTTTCCGGAGGTGTCAGGCCCGTAATAAAACCGGCAAGCTGGCCGTTTTTTTCGGCGATAAGGGAGGTTCTGGAAAAAGCATGCCCAAAGTAAATGTAGTAGTAGGCTGAGTTCAGATCCAGGCCCGGAGTTTTTTTGACCAGCTGCCAGAGCGAACCGCCATCGGCGGGCTCTGGATGGCGGAATGTGTAAGGGGATTGGTAGGATTTCATCATAGGCCTCACTGAATCAGAATGCAGAGTCCGAGGCTCTTTTTCTCCTTATAATTTGGTGTTGTTAGAAGGCGACACCAGTATTCTGTACGGTAAAAGGAATAGGATGCTGGTTGATGTGTCAGACAGAACGGGGGAATCATAGCATGCTATGATTCCCCCTGTCAAGTTTTTGACTCTTTTGCCCGGGGCTTAGTACACTTTCCGCTTGGAGAAGGATGATCCCATTACGGAGAAGGTATTTTCTACAATGAAAAGGGCGTTGTCGTCTTCCGTGAAGACAATTTCTTCCAGTTTTTTGAGCTGTACATTGTTGATTACGGTCATGAGAACCTGACGTTCCGTGCGCAGGTAGGCGCCTACGGCGGGGATGAGGGTGGAGCTCATGCCCAGCTCCTCAATGATTCTTTTGGCTATAATATCGGATTCACCGGAAATAATGAAAACAACCTTGCGCTGGTTAAACATGGAAAGACTGTATTCCAGCGTGGCGGAAGACACAAAAACCATGATGATGGAGGCAATAACAAGATCCGTTTCAAAGGCCAGAAAGCTGATGAAATATAAAATGAGATTGAAAGCGAAGTAGGATTTGCCCAGACCGATATTGTAGCGTTGCAGAAGCAGCAGGGCAACGATATCCAGGCCACCGTTGGAACCTAAAGACCGGAGGACAATGCCGGCTCCCATGCCTGATATAACGCCGCAGCTGATGGCTGCGTAAAGCTGATCTTCAATGGGAATGGTATAGGGATAGAGGGCAAAGGCCACAGTGGTAACGATAATGGCCCATGTGGTATAGAGAACAAAGCGCCTGCTGAGCAGCATTCCCCCCAGAATCATGAGAGGAATGTTGAGCACAAGAAAGATAATTCCCGGCTCCAGAAGGCCTGTAAGATAGTAGATCATGGATGCCATGCCGAAAAGTCCGCCGGGAACGAAGGCATGGGGTGTTGCAATGCCTTTGATGGCGATGGCATACATGACAGCACCGAAGGTGATGAGAATAAGGTTCCACCATACGGTGTAGCTGACGTCGCGTTTGAACATGCAGTCTCCGGTTATGAGGCCATGGCGTCGGCCCCGGTTGCAGCGGTTTCTCTGTGGGCATCCTCCTCCACAAGCCCTTTGTGGAGGGCTTTGGCAGCCCTTGCATAGTCTTCTTCCGCTACAATGAACTGCATGTCAACCTGTCTCATGGATTGTTGCAATGCAAGGATGTTAATTCCTGCTTCGTGCAGGATGCCCGTTGCCTTTGCCAGAAAGCCGGGAACCTTCATATTGCTGCCGATGGCGGCAATGAGAGCAATTTTGCGTATGGTAACTTCCGCACCGGGAAAAGTTTCTTCCAGGGCTTCTGTGAGGCGGTTCGCTCTTTTGAGGGAGCTGTCCACGTAATGAATGATGGTGTTGGCATTCAGGTTTTTGCCGATGGAGCGCATTTTGAATCTTCGGAAAACGTCACAGACAGCCGCCTCCCTGTCGTAGTAGCCCACCCGGTCCTGATCGAAAATTTCTATGGCCAGAACGCTTTCCCGCCCCGCAATGATTTCCACACAGGGTTCTTTGCTTCTGTATCTGCAGTCGATTACCGTTCCCGGATGTTCCGGTTCAAAGGTGTTTTTGACGCGGATGGGAATGCCCGCCTGTCGCAGCCCTTTGGCTGCCTGTGGATGGATGGCTTCCATGCCCAGATCGGAAAGCTGATCCGCCACATCGTAGTTGGTACGGCCCATGGGTGCCACATTCTCAGGCCCCATGAGTTTGGGGTCTCCGGAACTTAAGTGAAATTCTTTGTGGATGATGGCTTCTCCGGCTCCCGTGAGACAGGCCACTTTGCTGAAGGTGATTTCTGAATAGCCCCGGTCAAAGGTGGCCATGAGACCTTCCTTGCATCGGGTGTATCCTGTGACAACGGGCATTTCCTGAGAGACATCAATTTCGGAAAAAACGGATTGAATTTTTTCATTGATGGGCAGGGCGCACTCTTCCATCCATCCGGAAAGATCCACAAGGCGGGCGTTGATACCACAGTTCTGAAGTATCTGGACCGTATTGAAGGCGCTGTGAGCCTCTCCCACCGCGCTGAGCATTTCCCGGACGGTCATGAGATGTTCCTCCAGCTGAAAGTGGCCAAAGGAGCAGAGTCTGGTGAGATCCAGCAGGCAGCTTCGGGCACCTTCAATGCGTTCCCGTACAAAGCGGTCTGCGGTCATGAGGTCCAGTCCCAATGGAGCCAGTTCCGCATTGATGGCAATCATGCGTTCCGCGACTCTGTTCAGGGAATCTCCCCAGGCCCAGGAAACATCGTCGTTGGCAAAAAGTCCATAAACGCCGGGTTCTCTGGTTTTTTTATGTTCCAGCAACAGGTCGGTGATGCCTCCGTAGGCAGAAACAACAAAAATGCGGTTGTAGAGCGCGTCCTGTTTGCGATGGCCAAGGATGATGTTCTGCAGAACATCGCTGAAACGGGACATGGATGTGCCCCCTATTTTTTCAACGGTATGTCTGGTTTTCATTGTTCTTCCTTTGTCTGTTCTTACGGATAAACGGCTGTTATTGGCAGGCGCTTATTTTCAGGGAAATCTCGGATGTGTCGTGATGCCTGCAATTGTGATTCTGGACAGGATCCGAAGGGGAGGATGATGACAGTCTGCAGATTGTGCAGAAGGCGTCCAGAGTTTGGCATTTGGACAAAGTTTGTATATCTGTTGTGATGACATCCAAAAAGTGTAGACCTGTGAAGGGGAGTTGTCAAGAAAAACGTCAAAATAATGACGTGTTCTTTTCTGGCAAGGGGGAGGAGATGGGAAGAGTACGATGCATACTGCGGTGCGGTCATGGATGGAAAAGGCCCGTTATCTGGTAGATCTGTCCAGAACCGGGCCTTTGATGTGATTTGCCGCCGTGTTTAGCCGTTACGTCTTTCTTGTTGAATGGCGTCCAGAATGGCTGCGCCGCCCGCAGAAAGGATCTCTCCAGCAAGGTTGTGGCCCATATTTTCAGCGTCCCTGCCGTAACCTTCCACTTCTCTGGTAATAAGCTTCTGTCCCATGGGATCGATGATGCCCGCAGAAAGGCGCAGTCTGTTTTGATTCAGATCTGCAAAGGCAAAGGCCGGAATGCTGCATCCCCCCTCCAGACGGCGCAGAAAGGCACGCTCTGCCAGAAGTCGTGTTTCCGTGGGGTTGTGATTGACGGCAGCACGAATTTTTTCTTTACGTGCAGGGTCAAGGTGGGTAAAGGCTTCGATGGCAATGCAGCCCTGACCCACGGGTGGGATGAAAAGGGATAGGGGCAGTTTTTCTGCAATCAGGTCATCATAGCCCATGCGATGGACACCGGCAAAGGCGAGAATGAGGGCATCGCACTGGCCTTCGTCCATTTTACGGATGCGGGTCTGCAGATTGCCCCTCATGTCCACCACTTTGACATGGGGAAAGGCGTGTCGTAAAAGGGCGACCCTCCTCACCGAAGACGTCCCCACGGTCAGAGGCTTTTCTCTGTCATTGAGGCGGGCGGTTTTTCTGCGGCTTACAAGTACATCTCCCGGATATTCCCGTTCTGTAAAAGCGATGAGTTCAAAGCCTTCGGGAAGGATGGACTGCATATCCTTGGCGCTGTGGACGGCAATATCCATTTTGCCGGAGGCGAGGTCTGCTTCGATTTCCTCTGTAAAAACACCTTTGGAACCTATTTTGGCAATGGATACATCGAGTATTTTATCCCCTTTGGTTTCCAGGGGAATCAGCTCGGTTTCCATGCCTGCTTTATGCAGCAGGTCAGCAACGTGTCTGGCCTGCCAGAGGGCCAGTTCGCTTTTTCGGGTGCCTATGCGGATGGGGTACATGAAAAACTCCTTTATAAAAATACACCTGAAAAAATCAGGTCTTTGTATGCACAACAGGGGCATCCAGCACTACGCCACAAAGCGTAAGTCGGTACCATGGCTGTATAGCAGAAAAGGGGGGCAAATTAAAAGGTCCTTCCTTTTGCCGTCCCCGGTGTTTCTCTGTGTGCGGTCAAGACCCGTTCCTTTCGACATGAGTATTTGAACATATGGTAATTATAATGCCTTGTGCTTGTCGATTCCCAGAAAGCGGGCGGCATTTTTTCCGCAGATATTCAGGATTTCTTCCGTGGACAGGCCTGCTTTTTTCATATCCCTGAAATAGAGGGCAGGGGGCAGAAGGGGCCAGTCTGAGCCGAAAAGAAGCGGGCCACCGGATGCGTGCAGCAGAAAAGAATAGGTCTCATTTTTATAAAGAAAAGGGAAGGCGGCCGTGTCATAGGCAACAAGATCTCTTTTTCCGGTGATTCCTTTTTTCATAAGGCTGTAAAAAGGATATCCTCCCCCACCGTGGGCAAGAATCATGCGGTTTTCTGGAAAATATTGCAGGAGGTTCTCAATGCCTTGCAGGGAAATGGGTGCCTTGCCCGGATAGTTGTGTCCGACGGGATCGTTGGTGTGTATGAGAACGGGTGCCTGAAACTGTCTGCACAATGCCATGACGGGTCTGAGCTTTTCCAGAAGGTCTTTGTCAAAATCTCTATGATAGCAGGCCACCTCGCCGATGCCAAAGGCACCGGCCTCAAGGCAGCGTTCCGTTTCTTCTGCTGCCCATGAATCTTCAGGGTTGATACAGCAGAGGGCAAGGATGCGGCCTTCATATTTGCGGCTGGTTTCCATGAGAAAAGTGTTGTGGTGCTGAAGGCGCTGTCTGCTGCGCCAGGGAAATCCGCAGGCAAGGGAGATATGGATGCCGTTTGCGTCCATGGAGGCAAGGAGGGCCTCTGGTCCCTGAATGCTGGAGGCGGGATTGTTATACAGAAGGGCAAAGCCTTGGTCATCCAGAAACTCTTTGCGGTTTTTTTGAACGGTTTCAGGGAAAATATGGGTGTGACAGTCGATGAGCATGGATTTTTTCCGGGTTTTCTGATTAAAGGATGCCGTTGGTAATCGTTTGGTTGTCTGACCTTACATATGACGCAGACGGTTTTGGGTTACCCTGTTCTTTCCGTTCTGCGGATCAGAATCAGGATAATGGCTAACTTTTTAGTGACTGGCAAGTTGTTAAAAAGTACAGGAATTATAGTGCCGCACCATGAAAATGTTTTGTAAGGACAGGATTCTGCTGTCAATGGAGTCCGGCAGGCAAGCTGGAGAAAGAAAAGACAGGGTAGACAATGTGCAGGGTCAAGGCAGAACGTCATGTTGTACTGGTTCATCCGGAGATTCCGTGGAATACGGGCTGTGTGGGCCGTACCTGTCTGGGAGTGGGGGCCACGCTGCATCTGGTGGAGCCCCTTGGATTTTCCTTAAGCGCAAAGGAGGTAAGGCGGGCGGGCCTTGATTATTGGCCAAGGGTTTCTTTGCAGGTCTGGCCGGATTTTGCCTCTTTTATGGATTCTATGAAGCCTGGTCAGGAAGAAATTCTTTTTTTCACCAAAACAGCCAGCCGGACATTCAGAGATATCATCCCTCTGAAGAGGATGATTCTTGTGTTCGGTTCTGAGTCCAGGGGACTGCCACCGGAAATTCTGGCCTCATTCACGGGCCAGCATGTGCATATTCCCATCCATGACAGTATACGTTCCCTGAATCTTTCCACGGCCGTTGGCATCGGCCTTTTTGAAAGCATGAGGGGAAGGGATCCGGGCCATGGATGGTAGGGAGCCATGTTTTCAGATGAAAAAAAACGCCAGTAGAATGAAAATACCGGTCGGGTGCTGGGTGGTGCTGTTTTTCTTCGCAGGTTTTTTATGGGGAAAGCAGGCTCTGGCCCACCCTCATGTGTTTGTGCAGACGGCCCTTGAGCTGGAGCTGGACGAAAAGGGGGTACGGGGTATATGGCAGAGATGGGCCTTTGATGAATATTTCAGTGCCTGGGTCATAGAAGATTTTGATAAGAATGCGGATGGGGTCTTCTGCGAAAAGGAAGTGCAGACCGTTTACGAGGAAACCTTTCAGAATTTAGAAAACTTTGGCTTTTTTACGACGATTCTGAAGGATGGCAAGAAGGTTCCCGTTAAAAGAATAGAGCATTTTTCCGTGGAGATTGAAGAAGGCCATGCTGTTTATTCCTTTTTTATTCCCTTTGTCCTGTCCCCGGAAGAAGAGACGGCAACATTCCATGTGGCGGTTTATGATGAATCTTTTTATTGCCATCTTTTTTTTCCGCCGCAAAATGTGGGAATAAGGAAAAACGGCCATGGCTGGAAAGTGGTGTCTGTTCCCGAGGAAAGGCCGGACCTTGCCTACTATTACGGATTCATGACGCCTGTGGCGCTTCGCTTTGAGGTGGAAATACAATGATGGGGAAAACTGGATGGCTTATGCTTGTGTGTTTGCTGCTGGCTATGACCGGTGAGGTTTTTGCCAGCAGCCCCTTTCAGCGGTCTGTGCAGGTCGCACCAGCGGAGAAGGAATCCTCCTTCAAACCCGCAGACCTTCTGCCTTCATGGGTCCGGGATGCCGGTTCCAAAGCCATGGGCAGGATTCTTGTCTGGCAGGTGCAGCTTCGTCAGAAGGCGGGGGGGTATGCCCGCCAGATCCGTGAGAACCCTTGGGGTAAGGCTTTCTGGTCCTATATGGGGCTGGCCTTTGCCTATGGGGTGGTCCATGCCCTGGGGCCGGGTCATGGCAAGGTTTTTGTGAGTACATGGTTTTTAAGCAGAAGGGGCAGCCTGACTCAGGCCATGGCCATGGGAGGACTCATGGGCTTTCTCCATGTATTCTCAGCCCTTGTGCTGGTTTTTGTTCTTTATTTTATTTTGAAAGCAGGAGGGCCCGGTGCCATGGACGGCGCAGGCTCACAGATACAGAAGTTCAGTGCCGGACTGATTGTGCTTGTGGGGCTCTTTATGGTCTGGAAGGCCTTTCGGGGTATGACTCACGGACATGGGGCAGGGGAGGATTGTGCCTGCTGTGCCAGCGACTCCGACAGGCGCAGCCTTCTTTCCCTGAGTCTGGCCGTGGGCATGGTTCCCTGCCCCGGTGCGGCGCTCATCCTCTTTTTTTCCATTTCTCTGGATATTCTGCTGGCAGGGGTACTGGCCATGGTCTTTCTGGCGGCTGGTCTTTCTTTGACCACCATCACCTTTGGCGTGTTGTCCCTTTATGCAAGGAAGGCCTTTTCCGCCATGGGATCCGGGGTGTGGGTGAGGCCCCTGTGGTATCAGGTTCCGGTCCTTGCAGGGGCCCTGTGTATTACAGGCATGGGGGTCTTGCTTTTTTTCAGTCCTGTGTAGGGGGCTTAGGGGTAGTTACGGGTTTTTTACGGATCTTCACGGACCAGTACGGATTGTCACAGGCCTGCGCGGACGGCTGCCTGTCCCTGACAGTCTTTGTATGTCTGTGTTTCTCTGGGTCTGTGCCCTTAATGTCTTTAAGGTCTTTAAGGTCTTTAAGGTCTTTAGGGTCTTTAGGGTCTTTAGGGTCTTTAGGGTCTTTAGGGTCTTTAGGGTAGACTGGCTTTTGTGTTTTTCTGGTCTGTGTTCTTAATCTCTTTACGCTTTTTATCCATGGGAAAACCCATGGTCGGCCCATTCGGGAAGCCCTGTGATCCGGCCTTCGGAGGATTCAAGACAGGTACCGATGCGGGTGATGTCGGAAAGCTTCGTGCGCAGTTTTTCAGCCATGCTATCTTCTGTTGTGAAAAGGAGCTCATAGTCTTCTCCGCCGGTTAAGGCAAAGGAAAGGGGATCTTTTCCGTAGCGGCTGCAGTAGGCCAGAAGGTCCGGTGACAAAGGGATGGCGTGGGGATCAAGGGCAAGGGTGAGGCCGGAAGCCTTTGCCAGATGCAGGGCATCCCCTGCAAGGCCATCACTGATATCCATGAGACAGCAGACTCCCGCATCCGAAAGAAAGCCGGCAGCATCGAAGCGGGCTTTGGGTTTAATGAAACGGCGGATAAGGGGGGCTGCCCCTTTGCGGTTTCCGGAAAGAAGGGCATGGCAACCTGCGGCGGCATCTCCTGAAAAGCCTGTCACATAAATGCCTTCTCCGGTTTTTGCAAGGGACCGGCGGGGAAAAAATTCTCCTCCCTCTCCTGCCACAAAAAGGTCCACACAGAGGGCTTCGGCTTTGCAGATATTGCCACCAGCAATACTGCCCCCGGTTTCCGCAAGGGCCTGGCGCATGCCCTGCTGCAGGGCAAGGATATCCTCCTCTTTTTCTCCGGGGGGAAGGCCCAGATTGACAAAAAGTGCAACAGGTCTTGCAAAGGAAGCGGCAAGGTCACTGGCAGCGGCCATAACCGCTTTGTACCCCAGCTCTTCAAAGGACATCCAGTTTCTTAGGAAATGAACCCCCTCCCTCTGGGTGTCGGTGGAGATCACGGGCTTTTGCAAACAAAGCAGAAGGGCGGCATCATCTCCGGGCCCCACAGGAATGGCGGGGTCTTTTTTGTCTGCTGTCAGTTTTCGGATCAGGCTAAACTCATCCCAGTAGATGTTTCCCGCAGATTTTTTGGGTGTGGGGGCGAAGCGTTTGTGCCAGCTGTCAAAGCGTTCCAGCTGATGGTCTCCGAAACGGGCCAGCTGATTTCGTATGCTGGCAAGGGGTTTTTCCCTGCCCGCTTCCCCGGGGTTTTTGGAGAAGAATTTATCTGCATAGCAGATGATTTTTTCTTCAAGGGAGAGCGGCTGCATGTCCCGTGGGGGCAGGGGCAATTCTGCTTTCTGAATTTCTTCCTTTGAAAGGCCGGTTCCCGTGTGGCGCTCACATACCAGAGCGTGACGGGGCAGGCCCTCTTTTTTCAGTATGTCATGGCCGAGAAAGCCATGGCATATATAGGAATGTTTCCCATGGCAGCCGATATCCGATGCATGGGTGAGGCCTATCCCGATATCGTGCAGAAGGGCGGCTTCGGCAATGAAGTTGAGATCCGGCCCTTCTTCCATAACCTGCAAGGCCGCATCCAGCGCTTTGCGGGCCACCATGCGGGAGTGCTGCAGCAGAATATCCCTTGCAGGGTGGCCTTCGGGGTAATAGTGATTCAGGATTGTCAGGACCCTGGGATTCATGCCTTGCCCTTTGCATGGCTCCTGCGGAGCAGTTCCGCCTGGATGAAGCCGTCCAGAGAACCGTCCAACACGGCTTGGCTGTTGCCTGTCTCGTGGTTGGTTCTGTGATCCTTGATCATCTGGTAAGGATGGAGCACATAGGAGCGTATCTGGGATCCCCAGGCAATTTCTCCTTTGCTGTCATGCATTTCCTGCATTTTTTCATCCTGCTTCTGTTTTTCCAGTTGATACAGGCGGGACTGCAGAACCTTCATGGCCATTTCCCGGTTTCTGTGCTGGGATTTTTCCTGCTGGCAGGAAACCACAATGCCTGTGGGCAGGTGGGTGATGCGGATGGCGGAGCTGGTTTTGTTCACATGCTGACCGCCGGCACCCGAAGCCCGGAAGACGTCAACCCGCAGATCCTTATCTTCGATATCGATTTCGATTTCCTGATTCACTTCAGGGTAAACAAAAACGGAGGCAAAGGATGTCTGTCTTTTACCGTTGGCGTTAAAAGGGGAGATGCGTACCAGTCTGTGGACTCCGGATTCGGTTTTGAGATAGCCGAAGGCAAATTCTCCGCTCACGGTAAAGGTGACACCTTTAATGCCTGCCTCATCTCCGGGCTGGTAATCCACCATCTGCATGGAAAAGCCTTTGCGCTCCACCCAGCGGGTGTACATACGGAACAGCATTTCCGCCCAGTCCTGAGCCTCCGTTCCTCCGGCACCGGCATTGATGGACATGATGGCTGTGGCGGAGTCATCTTCTCCGTCCAGCATCAGCTTTAAGGAAAGATCGCCAAGGCTTTCTTCCACATCATCCATTTGCATGGCCACATCTTTAATGGTTTCTTCGTCTCCTTCTTCCACAGCCATTTCCAGAAGCATTTCCGCATCATTAATAGCGCCTTCTATTTTTTGATAGCTTTCCAGTTTTCCTGATAGGAAGGTGCGTTCCTGAAGAATGGGTCTGGCTGCTTCCGGGTTGTCCCAAAATCCTTTATGGGCGATGATGGATTCAATTTCACTCAAACGGTAGCGGAGGTGTTCGAGGTCAAAGACACCCCTTTAACTGAAGGAGTTGGGCGCGCTGATCCTTTGTGCGCTGCTTCAGTTCTGCGGACATGGTATTCTCCTTAAAAGTAAGTGAAGCCCCTTTACGTTGAGGGGAGTGTGCTTCCTGATGGGTCAGGATTTTTTTTTCTTACGCAGTTCTGCCAGTCTTCCCATGGAGACAGGCAGGACGGGTATCACAGCTTTGAATAATACCACAAAGAGGCAGGCCCATGCAAAAAAATCCCCGATTTCGGCGTAAAGGCTTTTTCCTTTGAGCAGGGGGGCTCGGACGTTGAGGGTGTCTGTGGTATTCATGGCTGTTTTTTTCTCTATGCGTCCCGTCGGGAGGATTAGGGCGCTGATGCCTGTGTTGGCACTGCGTATGACGGTTTTACGGAATTCAACGGCACGGAACTGGCTGAAGGCGAGGTGCTGGGCCGGGCCGCCGGTATTGCCGAACCAGGCATCATTGGTCTGGACCGCAAGGAGTTCGGCCCCTTTTGCCACAGCCTCCCTTGCCATGTGGGGGAACACGCTCTCAAAGCATATCAGGGGGGCGAGAAGCCTGTCCTGAAAGGCAAGGACGGGTGGATGCATGCCGGGAGTGAACTCTCCTGCGGGAACGATAAACTGATCAAGAAATGGCAGATAGCGTTTCAGGGGGATGTATTCACCAAAGGGAACGAGGTGGCGTTTGTCGTAGCGGGCAAGGATATCTCCCTCGGGGCTGATCAGGTAGCTTCTATTGAAAAAAAGGTAGTTTCCGCCGGATGCTGTCTCGTAGGCAGGTGAGCCCGTGAGGTGATATCCTCCGGATTCCCTTATGTGGGTAAGAATCTGCCGGGTGGGGGCTTTGTCCGTAAAGAGGTAAAAGGGGGTGGCGGTTTCCGGCCAGAGGAAAAGACGGTTTTCGTCTTCAGGTGCTTTGGCCATGAGCCTGTGGTAACGATCAAGGGTTTTTTTTTGGAATGCCGGATCCCATTTCTGGTCCGGGGGAAAGTTCCCCTGAAGGATGGAGACTTCAATGCCCGGGGCATGGGCTGTTATTTTTTCAATGTTTTTTATACGGATATGGCCGTACGAACCGAGGCAGAGCCATAGGCAGAGGGAGATGACCATGTTTTTTCCTTTTTTTCCCGGAAAGGCCAGAGCTGTATTTGCCATAACAATGGCAAAGGAAACAAGGTAGACTCCGCCCATATCCGCCGACTGTATGAGGAGGGGAGTTTCGGCAAGGCCGTGGCCCAGCTGTGCCCATGGGAAGCCGGTGAAAAGGTGTCCGCGTATGAACTCAAGAGCTGTCCATGCAGCCGGAGCAAGGAGGAGAATATTTTTTTTTTTCTGGTAAATATGGTGGATGAAAAGAAAGAAAAATGCCGGATAAAGGGCCATGTAGGAGGCAAGAAGACCCAGGGCCCCCAGGGCTGCGGGCCAGGGAAGGCCGCCGAAGGCCTGTACGGTGGCAGCCAGCCAGTGCAGGGTTACGGAAAAGAAAAAAAAACCGAAAAAAAATCCACACCGGAAAGCCTTGCCAGAGCTGTCTGCTCTGGCGGACATACGTATGGGCAGGGCAGATGCCATAAACAGGAGGGGCCAGAAACCAAAAGGGGGAAAGGCAAGAGCTGTAGCAATACCGCAGGCAGATGCTGTGGCTGGTGCGGAAAGACGGGCATAGAGCATGGAGGGGTCTCCCGGATAAAAGAACAGATTCACATTGAGATTCCTCTGGCCTTGTGCTATTTTTTCAGGAAAGTCTTTTCAGCAGGACCTCTTATTGAATCCCGCCAGATTTTGTTTTTCCGTTGTCGGAGTCCCGGCATCTCTTTTTTTCCAAAATATACGGAGTGCATGCCATGAGTCAGATTGTAAAGGAGCAGGACCGGACCATTGTCATTCCCGGCGTGGATATTGTTGCGTCCATGGCCAATGATTTTCGCACGGAATTGCAGAACCTGATACAGGATAGCAGCGGTGATATTGAGCTGGACCTTGCAGGTGTTGAGATGGTGGATTCCGTTGGTATCGGTGTGATTATTGCCACCCATAACTCTCTGACGCGTCAGAATCGAAGGTTGAAAGTGGTAAATGTTGCGAGAGATATCTACAGCCTGTTCAGTACCATGCGACTGGACCGGCATTTTTCCGTAGAACCTCTAGCTTCCTGAAAGGCTGTTCCGGTAAGCTCAGACAAATACAAAACGCCCTGTTAAGGGCGTTTTTTGATGTGTGGTCGGGGCGAGAGGATTCGAACCTCCGACATCCTGCTCCCAAAGCAGGCGCGCTACCAGGCTGCGCTACACCCCGAAGAATAAAGATGGTACTTACCACGCTTCCCCGTCTTGTGCAAGTGTCTTCTTTGCCCCAAATCCTCCATCAAATTTATCCACACCCCTCCTGTGGTGTTTCGGGAGGCTTTTTTCAGCCCTCAACAGGGCGGCGAGAATTCAAAAAGGGTCTTTTTATGATGAATACATCTCAAGTATAAGGCGCAAGACTCAAAATCAATCAATCTTCGGTAATTTTAGACGCAGCTATCCCTCTTGAGGCAATTTTTAGAAAAATGGGGTCGGTCGTCAATAGCGGACACCAAAATATGTAAGCCGCCTGCTGCTCTTTGAAAAATTGTTTCTCATAGGATGCAGGAGAGAGATAGCCAAGCCTCTTCTGCCGTCGTTGCCGATTGTAAAAGATTTCTATGTGGGTTGTAATCTGGCGTATGGCTTCCTGCCGGGTTTCGTAGCGCCGATGATGAACAAGTTCGTTTTTCAGTACACCCCAAAAGCTTTCAATGGGAGCGTTGTCGTAGCCGTTCCCCCTGCGGCTCATGGATGCCCGCTTTGAACTGGTCAAGGAATTTTCGGTAGTCTGCGGCGCAATATTGGCTACCACGGTCGGAATGATGAATCAGGCCATCTGCAGGCCTTTTGGCGACGACGGCGCGAAACAGTGACTGGGAGACCAGGTTTTTTGTCATACGCTCTCCCATTGCGTAGCCTACGACCTCTCCGGTAAAAAGGTCCTTGTGACCGGCAAGGTATAACCACCCCTCCGCCGTAGGAATGTACGTGATATCCGTTACCCGGACCTGATTCGGTGCCTCCGTTACAAAGCTCTGCTCCAGAAGGTTGGCGGCAACCGGCAGCTTGTGGTTTGAATTCGTGGTTGCCTTGAATTTTTTAACCTGTTTGCAGCGAAGCCCCAGGTTCCTGCGAATCCGCTTGATCCGGTGAACCCCA
>NZ_JAPFPW010000021.1 GCF_026155325.1 Desulfobotulus pelophilus
CGGGGTTCACCGGATCAAGCGGATCCGCAGGAACCTGGGGCTTCGCTGCAAACAGGTTAAAAAATTCAAGGCAACCACGATTCAAACCACAAGCTGCCGATTGCCGAAAACCTTTTGGAGCAGAGTTTTGTAGCGGAGGCACCGAATCAGGTCTGGGTAACGGATATCAACGTACATTCCTACGGCAGAGGAGGCTTGGTTATCTCTCTCCTGCAGCCCATGAGAAACAATTTTTCAAAGCGCAGCAGGCGGCTTAAATATTTTGGTGTCCGCTATTGACGACCGACCCTAGAGGTTGTGTTTTGGATATGATTTTATAATGAGGCCATCGCAATGTATTTTAATACGAAATTGATGCAAATTGTGGTTTTGGGTTTGTCACCTCAAGGATTAGCGCTTTTGAGAGCATATGCAAGATCCGGTTTTAGCGTTGTTGCTGTCGGGTTCCCCGAAGATGTAGGTATTTATTCTAGATATGGTAAAGTTGTGGTTATACATCACTGTAGTGAAGTGCCTATGGTTTTGAGCCGATTTGCACGCAGTGGGTGTAAAATCCATATAACAAGTGACATTATGTTGAATTATATCATTGATAGTCTCGTTGAATTGTTTGATATATATAATATTTCTCCTCCTTTAAATGCAGCCATCTTGCTAAGAGATAAGGCAGAAACATATAAGTATTTTAGTGTCTATGGAGTTATCGCCTGTCCAAAGTCATATACATTAAACGATAGTATAAATTGGCATTTCCCAGTTATAGCAAAGTGGAATAGAACGAATAGAGTAACTTCATTTAAAACAGCGACAATAGAATCCCATAAAGATTTAACAAAATATCGATATATTGACGGTTTGATTTTTCAAGAATACATTGAAGCAGAGAGGAGTTCAAATGTAAGTTATTGTGGTTATTATGAAAATGGCACAAAAAAAATAGATGCTCTTGTTTGTCAAAAGCGCCAGTATCCAATCGGTATTTCTAGTTGTGTGGTCCTGCTGGGTAATGAGCATAGGATTGTAATTGATGTATCGAGGCGAATTCTTGAAGATCTCAGATTTGATGGTTTTGTTGAAATTGAATATAGAATTTCTTCTCTGGATCAGAAGTATTATTTGATAGAAGTTAATCCAAGGGCGTGTGGTTGGATTAAATTTTTAATGCCATCCTTTTCACATAAAATCTTGGGAAATAGTTCAGAAAAGTTTAATAGCAAAAAAGTTTGGATTAATATTATAAGGGATATAAGGGCAATATGGCACTCAAAAGAAATGTCTCTTAATAACCTGAGAATGTACTTCAGGGAATACTTTATTGATTCAATCAAGGATATATATGATGTTAAAGACTTTAAGCCTTTTCTTTTTCAATTTTTTAAAAGGCTAAAAAAATAAAATTATAATTTTGGCGAAGGAGGGAGGAGGAATGGTTTTTTTTTTGAAAAGAGCTTTTATAAGTATTAAAGATGAAGGGCTTCTGAATTTTTTAAAAAATATTATAAATTTCATTTTATTTCAAATGGGTATGCGTCCATCTCATACATTTTTTTTTGTTTACGACTTCCAAGATAAAGATTTAATCCCGACTGAACAGAATAATTTGCTTTGCTTAAATTTTTCCTTGTCTATAGTAAACACGGTAGATGCCTGTAATGATTATGAGATACCTGATAAGTTAAAGCAATTGCCTCTGAGAGAATGGTTTGAAAAAAAATCTATTCTTTTTTTTGTCTTGCGCAACAATAAGATTGCCGCGTATGCGTGGGTTCACTTTGATTTTTATGATAATCTCGGTCCAGCTGGTACTCTCTACCTGGATTCTCAAGAAGTTTTCATAGGGCCATTTTTTACGGTAACAGAACATAGAAAAAAGGGGCTGTATGATTTGCTAATGAAACAGATACTTTGTTTTTTGAGAGTGCAAGGGATTCAAAAAGCCTATGGGTCGTCAAATATTGAAAATATGGCCACCGTTCGTGTTTTATTGGTTAAGAATAAATTTAAATTGATAGGGCTTGTTACTGCAGGATCCCAAAAAAAGAACATTATTGATTTTGCAGCTTCTGATAAACCTTTTTCAGAGAAAGTCATATAATTGTCATGATAAGAATCATTTTTACTAGATCTTTTGAATCCTTGAGGATCGGAGGGGTAACCGTTTATGTCAAGATGTTACTGAAACAATTTGATGATAGCAAGTTCAAGGTCTTGAATTATAATAGTATGAATAAAGAATCTTTTCTTGCTGATGAACCTTTAACAAGATGGAATGAAAAGGTTGTTAGAATAAGACTTCTTTTTTTTATGCTGTTGTTCCCATTTAGGCTGGTTTTTCAAGGTGCTGATATAGTGCATGCAAATCCATCTATGAATCAAAGAGCTATATTAAGGGATGGTATTTTTATTTTAATGTCTAAGATTTTTAGAAAAAAAATCCTTGTATTTATTCATGGGTGGGATGATCGAGAGTTTGAGAAAATCAGTACCTGCAGGTTAAGAAAGTTTCTTTTTTTAAAGGTTTATAATTATTCGGATCTTTTGGTCGTTTTATCGGAACAGTTTTCAGAAAAGTTGTTGAAAATTGGCATAAATAAAGAAATTTCGGTAGAAACTACGATGTTGGATGAATCTTTTATTGTAGATGCAGAGATTAAAAAAAAGATTGATAATCTTTTTGATAAAAAAACAATTAATATCCTTTTTTTATCCCGTATAGAAAAAACGAAAGGTATTTATGAGGCTATTGATGCCTATACTATTTTAAAATCAAAGGGTTTTGATGTTGCTCTGACTGTTGCTGGAGACGGGAATGAGCTTGCAAAGATTAAACTATATGTGTCAGGAAAAAAAATTCAAAATGTTACTTTTGCAGGGTTTGTTTCTGGGCGAGATAAGCATCGGGTTTTTATGCGGGGGGATGTATTTCTATTTCCAACTTATTTTGAAGGTATGCCGATATCTATGCTTGAGGTAATGGCTTATGGAATGCCTGTCATTTCAAGATCTGTAGGCGGTATTCCAAGCGTTTTGTCTGATGGAATCAATGGATTTATGACTTATTCTAAAGATCCTGAGATTTTTTCTTCGTTTGTAATTAAATTATTAGAAAACAGGTGTCTTTTTCACTCGATTGCACGGAACAATGCTAGGCTGGCAAAAGAAAAATTTTATTCTGCGGTAGTCGGCAAAAGAATTGAAAAAAGATACGAAAACCTTCTTGGCGAAAACATACCTAAATCATCTGAATGTAAGCGATTGTCATAAATGTTAGAATTGATAATTAGCCTTGATTATGAAATTCTTGGTAACGGCGGCGGTGATGTCCGCACCATGGTTATTGAGCCTACCCGTCGTATTTTGGATATCTGTGACCGGCATGAAGCTAAATTGACTATCATGTTTGAAGTTGCAGAATATCTTGCTTTTAAAGCGGCTTCTTTAAAAAAAAAGAGGGCCTTTGGGTATGATCCGGCATTTTTGATGGAGGAACAGGCCAAGGATGCAATACGCAGGGGGCATGATGTTCAGCTTCATATACATCCACAGTGGATGGGAGCTGAATTGCATGATGGATTATGGCATTTAAATATGCAGCATTACCGAATTGCGGATTTGCCAAATGGCTATGGTAGTGAGGAAGACCCTTTATCTATTCTTGGTGCTTTGTATATTGGACGCAAGACCCTTGACGATATGCTCAAACCAATTAAGCCTTCCTATGAGTGCCGGATTTTTCGTGCGGGAGGTTATTATGTGCAGCCTGCTTCTTTAGTAATTCAAGCCATGCGCCATGCCGGTTTATGGGCGGATAGTTCTGTGGTTAAGGGGCTGCATATAACAGAACCATGGGAACTGGATTATAGAACCGCAGAAAGTTGCTGTAATTATTGGTGGACAGGGCTGGATGATGTGGCTGTTAAGGGTGAAAAGGGTAAAGGGGTTCTTGAGTTTCCAGTTTATTCCTTTGCTGCTCCTTATTATAAAAACTTCACATTCCCTAAGCTTTTTTCTACCCTTAAACGCAGAACCATAGAAAAAAAAGACCCTCATTTAAAAATAAATAAGTTTCAAAGCACACCGCCAATAAACTCTTTGCGGGATAGATTCTTTGGTGAGCATACCCATGTTTTTGATTTTTGTAAGCTTTCAGCGTCTGTCATGGTAGATATTGTGAAAAAAGAACATGAATCAGAAATACTTGTGGTTAATGGGCACAATAAGGATTTCTGGAATGACAAAAATTTTGACAGGTTTCTTTATGAAGTAAAAAATATGAGCCTTGTTCGTTTTGCCACGTTCTATGAAAGTGTTTACCCGATTTATAATGGATGAAAATGGAAATTAAAGAGTTAGTAACAGAACTTTCTGACTATTGCCGCTCCTACAGCTACGCAGGCCATGACCCCTACGATGCCCTGAACAGCCCACTTATCCAGCGTCTGACTTTTAAAAACAAGTATCTGCGTATCATCGCAACCCAGCTTGTCCGGCGTTCTCCCATAAACATCCGTCCGCTTCTGGGTATTCAAAAGGGTGAAAACCCCAAAGGCATCGGTTTGTTTCTGTGGGGCTATACCAAGCTTCACCGCATGGATCCAAAGAAGGAATATAAAGAAGAGATGGGCTATCTCTTCTCAAGGCTGGAAGCTTTGGAATCTCAAGGATATTCTGGTAGCTGCTGGGGTTATAATTTTGACTGGCAGTCTCGTACTTTTTTCAGGCCCAAGGGTACTCCCACCATAGTAAATACATCCTTTATCGGTCATGCCCTTCTGGATGCCTATGAAACCTTTGGTGAAAAGACTTATCTGGAAAAAGCTCTTTCCATAAGGCATTTCATGCTGAAGGATCTTAAGCGCACCCGTCTGGATGAGGACAGTTTCTGCTTTTCCTATACGCCAGTGGATACCGCTGTGGTGCATAATGCCAACATGCTCGGCGCATCCCTTCTCATCCGCCTTTATGCCCATTGCAGAGAAGAAGAGGTGAAGGTTGCCGCCCTTTCTGCCCTTTCCTATTCCATGAAACATCAGCGTGAGGATGGTTCATGGTATTATGCGGATACATTTTCAGAAAAATGGATAGATTCCTTTCATACGGGCTTTAATCTCCAGGCCCTTCGTTGGTTTATTCAGGAAGGTCACGGAGAAAGCTACCGGGAAGCTTATAATAAAGGGGTGGATTATTACGCTAGTAATTTTTTTCTGGAAGATGGAACGCCCAAGTACTTCCACAATCAGGTGTATCCCATAGATGTCCATGCCCCTGCCCAGGCCATCGTCTTTTTTTCCGGTGAAGGTGAAGAATATCGTGACCTGACGGAAGGAATACTCCGTTGGACAGTAAGGCATCTTTATAGTGGAGAAGGTTGGTTTTATTTTCAGAAAAACCGCCATTGGATGAACCGGATTTCCTATATGCGCTGGACACAGGCTTGGGCCTTTCATTCTTTGACTGAGTATCTTCGTAGAAAGACAATAACATGAAATGATAGGTGTTAGAATGAAGATTTGGTTTGAAATAACAAACTCACCACATATCAATCTTTTTATCAATATCATGAAGGAATTAGAAAAAGATCATGAAGTGATGATAACATGTAGGGATCTTGCCAATACTATAGATCTTTTAAAACTGCACGAGCTAAAATTTGAAATAGTCGGTTCGCATTATGGCAAAAGTCTATTTAAGAAAATTTGGGGTTTTCCTATCCGTGTTTTAAATCTGATATCCTTTATTAAAAGAAAAAGGCCTGATGTTGCCATAGGGCAAAGTTCGTTTCAGCAGCCAATAGCTGCAAGATTAATGGGTGTGCCTGTCATATACATGAACGATAATGAGCATGCGTGGGGCAACATACCGTCATTTCTTTTTGCGAATAAAATACTGATCCCTGAATATTTAAGCATGCAGACGGTAAAAAAGCAGCTCGCCTTTCCAGGAAAAGTGACGAAATACCCTGGCTTGAAAGAAGGGATTTATCTTTGGCGATTAGTGTCCAATCGCAATAAGGCAAAAAAGAACGGCAGAAAAGTAGTCTTTTTTAGGCCAGAGCCTAGGACAGCCCAGTACTATCATGGTGATACCTCTGATTTGGATGCTTTTCTTATCAAGCTTAAGGATATTTTTGATGTTGTGATTTCTCCAAGGGATTTATTCCAGAAACAGTATTATGAGCAGGAAAAGTTTTATGGAATTTATGTTCTGGATAAACCCTTGCCAATAAAAAAAATAATAGAAATATGTGATGTGTTTATTGGTGCTGGCGGGACTATGTCCAGAGAAATGGCCGTAGCGGGCATTCCAACAATATCCGTTTACCACGGTGCCATGTTGGAAGTGGATAGTTATCTTTTGAAAAACAAAATGCTGTTGCATAAGACATCGCTTGACATTGATTTTTTTCAATCGTTTATTGCTGAATATAAAGAAGATAAGAATTTTAAGCTTTTAGCAAAAGGGAAAGAAGCAGAAATGCTTATAATAAAAATAATTTTGAATAAAGGAGACGTTTAATATGCTTAAGGCGGGGGTGGTAGGTATAGGAAAAATGGGACTGTCCCATTGTGCCATTTTGAGAGCGCATTCTGATATTGGCTCTCTCGCAGTTTGTGATACTTCAGGTTTTTTATTGTCTGGAATAAAAAAATATACAGACTTCAGTTGTTATACTGATTATAAAAAAATGATTAAAGAAAATAAGCTTGACTGTCTTTTTATTTCGACGCCTTCTAAATTTCATAAAGAAATAATTCTATTTGCGTTACAGAATAATATCAACGTTTTTTGTGAAAAACCATTAACTCTTTCCCATGAAGATTCTGAGGAAGTTTCTGAACTTGCTGAGGCCAGGGGGCTTGTGACTCAAGTTGGATATCATAATAAGTTTATAGGTACGTTTCAGGCAGTTAAGAGATTTCTTGATGCAGCACTTATTGGCGATGTCTATCATATTAATGGATCTGCCTATGGTCCAGTGGTTATAAATGAGGAAGGTGAAACGTGGCGCTCTGACCCGAAGGAAGGGGGGGGGTGTCTTCTTGACTATGCGGCACATGTCGTTGATTTAATGATTTACATGGTTGATATGCCAGAAAAGGTTTCTGGTACGATTTTAAAAAAAGTGTACTCTAAAAAAGTAGAAGATGCTGTTTATTCGAATCTTTTCTATGCAAATGGCATGACGGGCCAGCTTTCCGTAAACTGGAGTGAAGAAACGTACCGGAAAATGACTACAAAGATAGAAATTCTTGGGAAGAGAGGGAAAATTGTTTCCGATGCTCAGGAATGTCAGGTGTATTTAAAGGATCAATCACCATGCGGTAAATTTGAAAAAGGTTGGAATAGTTTTTGGATAACGGATCAGACGGAGCCTGTATGGTTTAATTTAAGAGGTGAAGAATATTCCGCACAGATTGATTGCTTTGTCAAAAGAGTTGTTGAGAAGAATTCGGCAGGGGTGAATTCTTTTAAGAACTCTTTAAAAACGGACAAGGTTATTTCAATGCTGCAAAATGACGGGGCAGGGGGGAAAGCTTGATGGATAAAGTTATTTTTGGTGATAACCAGTTTTTTGGTGTCAATCATCTGTCGGAGGAAAAAGCCAGGCAGCAGATGAAAAAATTTAAAGATATAAAGAATATATTGAGAGTTCTTGATGATGTAAATGATATGGGAATCAAGACTTTTATGGTGACAACCTATGAAAGCGTAGAACAGATTTGTGACCATGTCCGGATTAATTCGGATCAGTATAAAGATTTTAAAATTAACCCCTGCCTTCCTTATGCCCATAAATATGCTAATTCCGTTGCAGCTATGGGCATTTTTGGTACTTTAAAGAAATATTTAAAAGGAAATATTGTTCAGTCAATTTCAAAGGGGGGGGTTGCCTTAGCTAGAAAAGATTTTGAGAAAATAATGGAAATTCTAATAGATGCGGAACTTTCGATTTTTAAGGGAGTCACTGTAGAGGCTGTCTTTTTGCAAAATGTTGTGACGGATCTTTTGCTTGGTCTTGGTATGTTCGATTTTTTTGAAGCCTTTGTTCGTTATGTCGAAAACAGATATAAGGTCAGGGCTGGATTTATTACTATGAATATGCCGATGCTGTACGATGTTCTTGAATCCAGGGGTATCAGCAATCCTGTTATTTGTTCTTCCATCAATAAAATAAACTTTAGGATGTCGGGCGGTATAGAACAATATAAAACATATCTGGCTGAAAAAGAGTTCCATGCCATTGCCATGCAGGTCTTGGCAGCAGGTGCCTTGAGGCCTAAAGAAGCAATGGAGTTTATTGGAAGCCTTGAAGGGGTAGATTCTGTGCTTTTTGGTTCATCGACAAAAGAACATATTTTGGATACCAAGCTGCTTATAGAGCAGTACCTATAATGCAATAATACTATGACGATATAAGGATTTGTAATCAAAATGAAAATCTGCATTATAGCCGGTGCCAGGCCCAATTTTATGAAAATTGCTCCCCTGATCCGAGAGATTCAGCGTCATGATACCTTGGATTTTATTCTGGTCCATACCGGCCAGCATTATGATTATGAAATGTCCGAGGCCTTTTTCAAGGATCTTGAAATTCCAAGGCCGGGTTATTTTCTGAATGTGGGTTCTGCCAGCCATGCAAAACAGACAGCCGCCATCATGTCTGCTTTTGAAGATGTCTGCCTTGCGGAAACGCCGGGTCTTGTGCTTGTGGTGGGCGATGTGAACTCCACCATGGCGGCCTCCATTGTGGCCAAAAAGCTTGAAATCAAAGTGGCGCACATAGAGGCAGGTCTGAGAAGCTTTGATCTTTCCATGCCCGAAGAAATCAACCGCATGGTCACCGATGCCATCACGGATTATTTTTTTACCACGGAAAAAGCGGCGGATGACAATCTTGTCAGGGAAGGCAAGCCCCTGTCTGCCATCCATTTTGTGGGCCATGTGATGATTGATAATCTTCTCTATCAGAAAGAACGGCTTGGAGATCTGCCGGGTTTTTTGGGTAAGGAATTTAAGGAAAAGTATCCGGAATATTTTTTCATGACCCTGCACCGGCCTTCCAATGTGGATGACAAGGCGGTTTTGCAGGGCATTTTTGATGCCCTGAATGAGATTGCAGAGGAAACGCCCTTTATTTTTCCCGTGCATCCCAGAACAAGAAAGCAGCTGGATGCCTTTGGTATAAGGGTTTCGGAGCGCATAGAACAGGTTCCTCCTTTGGGCTTTAAGGAATCCTTGTATCTGTGGAAGGATGCAAAGGCGGTGTTTACGGATAGCGGCGGTCTTCAGGAAGAAACCACAGGCCTTGGGGTACCCTGTTTCACCTTGCGGGATAACACGGAGCGACCTGTCACAATTGAGGAGGGAACCAATCTGCTTGTGGGTAGTAAAACGGAAGATATTCTTAAGGCATGGCAGGATATGAAGGAAGGCCGGATAAAAAAAGGCCGGATTCCTGCCTTGTGGGATGGCAGGGCTGCGGAGAGGATTGTGGATGTTTTGTTTGAGCATAAGGTATAGGTCGTATTTTTGTGTGCTGGTCTTTTGGTTGCCGGGGTGAGTTTTCGAAAAAAGAAGTGTTCAAAAATAGGGTTGTGCTTTTAACATAACATGATAAAAATACTTCATTGTGATTTGGTTTATAATTTTTTGTTGTAAAATAAGGTAGCGTTTGAATTGCTGTATCCCTTCCAATTTTTGAGATAGAGAAAGGGTAAAGACATGACCGAAGCTGGATCGTCTGGCGTGGAAAGGCGGCGGGCTCCGCGTTTTGAGGCTAAGCACAAAGCCATTGCCGTTTTGAACGCAAAACCGGTTCGCATAGGGCAGGTGCTGGATATCAGCGATATAGGGCTTGCCTTTTCCTATATGGAAAATATTGAATGGCCCCCTCTGCCCTATTACGATGATGCTTATCTGGAGTTGAGTTGTGAGGATCTGTATCTGAGCATTCCTTCTTCTCAATATCGTGTAGTGGCGGATATGCCCATGAAGCCACAGAGCCCGGCATGCAGCATACCCATGCGCAGGGTATCCATCGCGCTGTGCGATCTTGCTCCTGAAGATACGGCCTTCCTTGCCTGCTACAGAAGCTATTGATTCACGCTGCTAAGGGGTCCGGAGTTGTGGAGCCGGAGTTCTCCTGTTCTCTTTTGCGTACTGTTTGCTATAACAAAGAAAGGTTGCTCATGATTCAGAAGTGTCTGTTTCCGGCTGCTGGGTACGGAACCCGTTTTCTTCCCGCAACCAAAGCCATGCCCAAAGAAATGATGCCCGTTGTCAACAAGCCGCTCATTGAGTACGGTGTTGAAGAAGCACTGCAGGCCGGTATGGTGGATATGTGTATTGTGACGGGGCGGGGTAAAAATGCCATTCTGGATCATTTTGATATGAATTATGAGCTGGAGCACCAGATCTCCGGCACCAGCAAGGAAGACCTTTTGGCCGGTATTCGTGCTGTTATTGAGAAAGCCAACTTTACCTATATCCGTCAGCGGGAAATGAAGGGGCTGGGGCATGCCATATTAACAGGCCGCGCCCTGGTTGGGGATAACCCCTTTGCCGTGGTACTGGCGGATGATCTCTGTATTCATCCGGAAGAAGGCGTGCTGGCCCAGATGGTTGGGCTGTACAGGCAGTTCCGGTGCTCCATTGTGGCCGTGGAGGAAGTGCCGGCGGATGAAACCCATAAATATGGTGTTATTGCGGGGAAGGCACTTACCAACTCCCTTGTGTGTGTGGAAGATATGATAGAAAAGCCGGAGCCGGGCAAAGCCCCCAGCAATCTTGCCATCATCGGTCGCTATATTCTTACGCCGGATATTTTCGATATCCTGGAACAGACCCCACCCGGTAAAAATGGTGAAATACAGATCACAGACGCCCTGCTGCAGCAGGCGAAAACGGGGTGTGTGCTTGCGTACAAGTTTAAGGGAAAACGATTTGACTGCGGAACCGTAGACGGCTTTATTGCCGCAACCAACTATTGTTATGAAAGATTTTGTTCCTGTCGGCCGAACGGACACGGCTAGTTTTTCTGGTAGTTTTTCCTGCCTCCCATTATTCTGATTTTATGATTGACATGCTGCCTTCTTTTGCATTATCGTCATGGTAATCAATGTAAAAAGTGCGCTGAAAAGGTTCGTTTGCGTACAATAAAAACTTCTGAATGGTTTTCTATAGCCCTGAAACGGCATCTGTCCTGTTTGATGTATACATCCTGTGCTGGCGGTTTGTTGGTCGCCTGTGCCTGTAATGCCTTTGGGAGAGCTTTCGCCGTGTGTTGTTTTTTTGTCGTAGCCTGGAAGTGAGGGTGCTGGCTTATGCTGCGTGAAAATTCCGATACCTTGAACAGCTTTCACAGGCTTGCGGATCTCGTTTTAACGGCGTTTTCGTTTTTGATTGCCTACGGGATTAAAAAGAACGGATTTTTTGGCTTGGGAGGCCTGTCTCAGGAGCCGGATTACAGGCTCGTAGTGCTGTTTATTCTTGTGATATGGTATTTTGTCTTCGATTGGAACCGGGTGTATGCACCTTTCAGGAATCAGAATATCGCAGAAATTCTCCTGCGTCTTTATAAATCTGTTTTTGTTTCGCTTATGGTGTTTTCTCTTGCGATCTATCTCTTGAAAATAGAGGGGTTGAGCCGGGCACTGATTCTTCTTTTTGTGTCTGTGAACCTGACCCTTCTGACCTTTTCTAAGGTTGCCGTATTTCGCATGCTGGCATCTGTGCGATCAAACGGATATAATTATAAAAATATACTGGTGGTTGGCAGCAGGACAAGGGCAGCCATCTTCATGCGTTCCATTCTGGATAAGGCGGAGAAAGGGTACAGGATCTGCGGGTGTCTGGAAACAGACCGCGACCGGCTGGGTGTCTGGGTTGCCGGTTCCATTCATGTGACGGCCCACGTAGATGAGCTGAAAAACATTTTGGAAACCCAGGTGGTGGATGAGCTGGTTTTTGCCATGCCCCTGAAAAAAATAGACAACGCGGATGAGCTGATTGTCATGGCAGAGGATATGGGAGTAAAGTGCCGTATCATCCCGGACTGGCAGCTTCATTATCTTATGTATAAACCGGATACGGCAACCATACGATTTGAGTCCTTTCTGGGAACTCCCAGTATTGCCCTGCACATGATCACCGGTAATGACAGGTTACTGATGTATAAAACGGCCATTGATTACATATTCTGTGTTCTGGCCTTTATCTTTTTGCTGCCCCTTTTTGTGCTGATCGGGGCAGCCATCCGAATTTGTTCGCCGGGCCCGGTTTTCTATAAACAAAAACGGATAGGACTGCACGGCAGGGTATTTGAGGTCTATAAGTTTCGGACCATGGTGATGGATGCGGATGCCATGCTGGATCAGTTGAAAGACCTCAATGAGGCGGATGGACCGGCTTTCAAGATCAAAAACGATCCGCGAATTATTCCATGGGTAGGAACCTTTCTGAGAAAAACCAGCTTGGATGAATTGCCCCAGATTATGAATGTGCTGAAGGGAGAAATGAGCCTTGTTGGGCCACGTCCGCCTTTGCCCTCAGAGGTAGGCGAATATTCCGTGTGGCAGCGCAGACGCTTATCCATGAAGCCGGGGCTTACCTGCATCTGGCAGATCGCGCCCGGAAGAAATGATATCCGGTTTGACGACTGGATGCGGATGGATCTGGAATATATCGATAACTGGTCCTTGTGGCTGGATATGAAGCTGGTGATGAAAACCATTAAGTCCGTGCTGTTGGGTGCGGGGAGATAAAACAAGGGAGGTAGTTATGAAACAGTTTATCGTCATACTGGCCGTGTGTTTTTTGGTTGCCGTACCGGTTTGGGCGGCGGAAACCTGGCAGCAAAATTTTTTTAACACGGTGCAGACGGAAGGCTATGATGCAGCCCTTATCAATGCCATTCAGGATGGTGTGCCATTGGAGGACGTGTGCCAGCTTTCTTCGCAGCTGGGGTTCGATAAGGTCTATATTCTTGCCAAGGTTGTTGTGATTACGGAAAGCATGGGTATGGATTCCACCGCTGTTCTTGCAGGCCTTCTGAACTCAGACTTTGGAGCGGGCGTGGATGCGGTTGCGGTGACGTCTCTGGCCGCTTCCAATATTGAGTCTGCTGTGGCCGCTGGTGTGGTCCGTGCCCCCAGCAGCAATGAGGTAGCCATGAACTTTGCACGGTTTTATGGCGATATGGGAATGGGCGAAGGAGCACCCGGTGGAGAGCAGGGCCTTGGGTTTGGGGATGAACCGGGGCTTGGTTTTGGAGATCTTGTCATGGGTGAAGTGGGTTTTGGTTCCGGTGGTAATATTGAGGCATCGCCCTCGGCATTCTGAGTGCGTTTTGCCTGCTGAGGCATGAGGGCAAGGGCCTTACAATCAACGGCTGGATTTATTGGGGAAGGAAGCTGGGATGAAAAAGTTAATGATAACAGGTCTTCTGGCCTTTATCTTTGTGCTGCCCGTTATGGCGGAAGAAGGTCGTTTTCCGGGTGTTTCCGGTGATGGCATCTCCGGTGATGTATTGGGCATGCAGCGGCGGAATGTGCATTCTGCCGTGGCCCTGGGTTTTCAGTATACGGATAACCTGTATAATTCTAAAAATAATAAGGAAGCTGACACATCCTTTATTTTTTCACCTTCCATCGCCCTTGCATTGCCGGGAACCCGGCGGGTGGATGTGGCTCTTTCACCGGATACGGCAGCACCGGGGGGGCTTGGTTTCTCCAGAGAACGGGTAGATTCCACGGACCGCTACCTTGCCTACCTGGTGTATAACCCCAAGGCGGAGTTTTATGCGGATAACAGTGATGAAAATTTTACCAGCCACAATGTGAAAGGTGCTGTGCAGTACAATGCTCCCGGAGGGCTCACCCTTGATCTGGCAGCCAAATATGCCAAGGCCAGTGAAGCCAGGGGAGAGGTGGGTAACCGGTATCTGGATGAGTATGAGGACATGCTTTATGATTTTATTGTTCGCTACGATTTTTCTCCCAAACTTTTTGTAAGGGGCACGGCATCCGGTTATAATCTGGAATATGACCGCACGGAATCAGACTTTAGAAACCGTACGGACATGGCCTGGTCCATGGCAGCGGGTTACAAGTTCAGCCCGAAAACCGAGCTTTCCATGGAATACCAGAAGGTCTGGGTGGATTATGATAAGCTGCTGGAGAACCCCGGTACCCATTTCCGTAGAGACAGTGATGAACAGCGGTATGCTCTGAATCTGGCATGGCGCATGACAGCCAAATCCCGTGGTCGCTTTAAGATTGGTCAGGTGGAAAAAAGTCTGGATGGAGGCAAGGATGATACGGCCCTTTTTATGGAGCTTCAGCTGGTCCACAACATAACCACAAGATCCCAGATTATGCTGGAAGCATCCCGGCGATTTTATGAAACAAACTTTAAGGAAGCCAGTTATTATATTTCTGAAAGAATCAACCTGGCCTATCGCCAAGAGTTTACACCGCGCATCACCGGCAAGGTTCGCCTGGGCTGGAGTGCGGATGATTATTCCGGAATTACCCTTGAAAACGATACCTATCGTTTCAATCCTTCCTGCGAATACAGTTTCAATAACTGGCTGGCCATAGAAGGCGGGTACTCCTATGTAAAAAGAACTTCCGACAGGAATGATCTGGAATATGACACCAATACCTTTACCCTGACCGTAATCGGGCGTTTTTAAAATGCCGTGAGGGTTATGAATGATCCGGCTTGCCGCACGTTCTGCGGCAGGCTTTTTCTTTTAAGGAACAGGCATGTACGTGAGATGGAATGTAGTTGTTTTTTGTGTGCTGTTGTGGTGTTTGGGCTTTTCCGTTCCAGCTCCGGCTGATGATTACACCGTTGGCCCCGGAGATACCCTTGACATCCGTGTGTATAATCACGCGGATCTTTCCGTAAAGGCCAGTGTTTCCGGAGAGGGAACCATCCGTTATCCCCTGTTGGGTGAATTCAGAATCAGCGGTAAAACCCCTTCAGAAATTTCTGTGCTGATCGAAAACATGCTGGCAGACGGGTACATCCTGAATCCCCAGGTATCGGTGTTTCTGAACGAGTACAGAAGCCGGAAGGTAACCATTCTGGGCGAGGTGGATAAGCCGGGACTCTATGAACTGGCGGGTCGTATTTATCTTCTGGAGCTGATTTCAAGGGCGGGCGGCCTGACTCTGGATGCCGGGCGCTCCGTTTACGTTACGCGCTCCAACGGGACAACAGAAAATGGAGATGCCGGGCAGGAAGTGCTGCATGTGGATCTCCACCAGCTCATTGAGCAGGGTGATGTGGGCCAGAATATCCTGATACGAAACGGAGACAGTGTTTTTATTCCCAAGGTGGAAAAGATTTATGTGACCGGCGAGGTCCGGCGACCGGCTGCCTACAGTTACGATGCGGATCTTACCCTGATTAAGGTTCTGACCAATGCAGGCGGTTTAACGGATAAGGCCTCTTCCAGAAACATACGGATCATACGGGATGTGAATGGAGAAAAAGTGGTGCTCCAGCGGGTCTCCATGGATCAGAGGGTGCAGCCCAATGATGTGATTGTTGTGCCGGAAAGTTTTTTTTAGTCGGAAGTTTTTGTATTCCCTGCCCGCTGGAAAAGGTTCCGGCCTGAAACCGCTGGAGCTCAACTGGTCTTGATCAAATAAGGATGTGTTCTGATTATGGAAGTGAAGGAAAAGGAAATTCATTTAAAGGATTATCTGCGGGTTGTGATGAAAAGGAAAAAAATGATACTTCTTTTCTTTTTCATTACGGTGGTCACCGTAGTTCTGGGAACCATAGGCACAACCCCCCTGTACAAGGCATCCGTTAAGCTGAAGGTGGAAAAAAATGATGCCAACCCCCTTTCCGCAAACTATGGATATTCCCGATATGATCCGGAGTTTCTGCAGACACAGACAGAAATTATCCGCTCCAAGGCCGTTGCCGAGAAGGTGGTGGCCTTTCTGGATCTTGAAAACACCTATGGCTCCTTTTTTCCGGAAATGGAAAATCCACCCTTTTCCCTGAGCGTGTTTGTGAAAGATCAGATCCGGATGGTGAAGGGGTGGCTGATCAGTTCGGAAGAGGAGGAAGGCGCTGCACGGAACCTGCGGGCCCTTTATTTCGGGGAAGAAGCTTCCCCTGCCTCTGTCATTGCCGAAGCCTTGCGGGAGAATATTCGTGTGGCACCCGTAAAAATGAGTCGGGTGATAGATGTTTCCTATGCATCGGAACATTCTGTCTTTGCCGCTCTTGTGGTGAATTCCATTGCCAGGGCCTATATAGAGCGCGTTCTTGAAATGAGAATGGAGAATATCGGGTATACGCTGGACTGGATGAAGAAAAAGGCAGAAGAGGAAAGGGGGCGGCTGGAAAAATCCGAAAGACGCCTGCAGGAATATCTGAAAGATAATAATATTATAACCATAGAAGACCGTATTGCCATTATTCCTCAGAGAATCAACCAGCTGAGTGCCGAGTTGACCTCCCTTGAGTCCGAGCGGAAACGGCTGGCAACGGTTCTGGATATGATTGCCGCCACCTCTGCGGATATGCTGGAATCCATTCCTGTGGTAGCGGCCAATCCGAGATTTCAGGAAGTGAAGGCCAATCTTTTTACCAAGGAGCAGGAGATTCTGGAGGCCAGCCAGCAATATGGCCCGCGTCATCCCGTGATGATGCGGCTGGAAAAGGAGATTGCTGCACTGAAGGCCAATCGGGATCAGGAAGTAAGAATGATACTGCAAAAATTGAGAAACGAGTATCAGCTCACCCTGGCCAATGAAAAAAATCTGGAAGAACAGTTTAAGCGAACCACGTCCGAAGCCATGAGGCTGAATGAGGCCTTTGGTCAGTATAAGATTCTGCAGAGGGAAGTGGAAACCAACAGCCAGCTCTATCAGGCCCTTGTGGCAAGAATAAAAGAGCAGACCATTACGGAGCAGATCCGCGATGTGGATGTATGGGTGATTGAAAATGCCGAAGTTCCGGAGCATCCCTTTAACCGGGGATTGAAAAAGAATTTTCTTCTGGCTCTGGTTCTCGGTGCCTTTGGCGGTATTGGGCTGGCTTTTTTTCTGGAGTATCTGGATAACCGAATCTCCCTTGCCGAAGATGCCGAAGAAAAAACAGGTCTCCCGGTTTTCGGTTCCATAGGCATGCTGACCGGTGATGAAATGGCCAGGCAGAAGGTTCTTATCGAAGCGCCCCATTCGGTGGAGGCGGAAGCCTATAAAGCCATTCGGGCCTCTCTTTTACTGGCTACCTCAAAGGGGCTTCCTTCATCCATCATGATTACAAGTTATACTTCCGGGGAAGGAAAAACCCTTACCTCTTCCAATCTGGCCGTTGCCATAGCCCTTTCCGGTAAACGAGTGCTGCTGGTGGACGCGGATATGAGAAAACCGAAATTGCATAAGGTGTTTAACCTCAGCAATGAGAAAGGGTTTTCCGGTATTCTTGCTGGTGAAGACTGTAAGAAAGGTTTTATTGTGAATACCGGTGTGGAAAACCTCTATGTCATTCCTTCCGGTAAAAAACCAGTGAATCCATCGGAACTCATTTCCTCGGATCTGGTAAAAGATATGGTTGCCGCTTTTGAAAAGAATTTTGATGTGGTCATTTTCGATGCTCCGCCGGTGGGACTGGTCTCTGATCCCATTGTGCTGGGGCAGAGGGTGGAATCCATTCTTCTTGTAACGAGGTCTGAGGTTACAAAGTATGATGATGTGAAAACCTGTATCCGGAAGCTGGGCGGTCTGGAAACCAGGATACTGGGGCAGATTGTGAATGCCGTGGACCTGAAGAAGCAGGGGTACTCGGAGAGTTATTACTATTCAGAATACTACAAATGATTGATATACACTGCCACATACTGCCCGGTCTGGATGATGGCGCAAAAGATATGGCAACGGCCATTGAAATGGCTGCCATTGCCGTCCGTGACGGGATAGATACGGTGATTGCAACGCCCCATGTGAACCCTTCCCTTTCTCTGGAGAAGATCCATGGGGCGGTTGCAGGCCTGCAGCAGGTTCTGGATGGGGAGGGGATTCCCCTGAAGCTGCTGTCCGGCGGAGAAGTTCCCTTTGGTCTGCTGAGAGAAGAAAAAAGCCCTCTGACTCTGGGGGAATCCAATGCCATTCTGGTGGAGTTTTTGCCGGATTTTATACCTGACGATGCAGAAGATGTACTGATGGGTCTGATTCGCCGTGGTTATGTCATCATTATAGCCCATCCGGAACGAAACAGGGTCTTCATGCGCCATCCGGATACCTTGAACCGTCTTCTGGTTCCTGGCGTTTTCCTTCAGGTAACGGCCATGGGATTCAAGGGAAGTTTTGGGCCGGATGTGAGCATATTCGCCCATACCCTGCTTAAAAAGGGGATGATCCGTTTTATTGCATCCGATGCCCATGATACGGCGTTTCGGAGGCCGGAATTTTCCTGGCTTCTTTCTTCTGCCAGTAAGAAAAAATACAGGCAAGCCCTGTATGCAATCATTCACCATCATCCGGAGACGATGTTCTGCTGATGCAAGCTGCCCGTACAAGAGCCTGGTTTTTCTATATGCTCTCCCTCATGTTTGCCCCTCTGGCCTTCGGAACCACCGAAGAGTGGTCTTTTTTTCTGCTGCTGCTGTTTCTGGGGCTTTCTTTTGTTCTGTATATGGTTGCCATATGGAAGGAAACGGGTACTTTATACCGGGTACCGGGTACCCGGTTCTTTGCTCTGGGCTTTCTGTATGTTGCGCTGCAGCTTCTGCCCATGCCCGAAGGGGTGCTGCGACTTCTTTCGCCTTCCGCATCGGATATCTGGTGGGGGCAGCTGGGGGAAGATATTTCCGGAACTATGGGAACCCTTTCCCTGCACATCCATGGAGGCTGGATCACCCTATCCCTGCTGACAGCTTTTTTTCTTGTTTATTTTCTTACCATTCAGTTCTGTGCCGACTACAAAACCCTGAAAAAGACCCTGCACATTCTGGCTGTCTTTGCCGGTCTTCTTGCCATTTCCACCATTTTTCAGGCCTTGTTTACCAAAGACACCGCTTTATGGTTTCGACAGGTGGAGCGCCATTCCATGGTGTTTGGTCCTTACGTGAACCATAACCACTATGCCGGTCTCATGGAAATGCTGCTGCCTCTGGTTCTGGCACTGTATCTTCTCCATAAGCCGAGCTTTGATCAGCTTTCCCTGCGCGAAAAAATCATTCTTTTTTTTGAAGGGGAAAGGGCTCATATTTATATTTTATACCTGTTTTTTGCGGTTATGATCATGCTGTCCGTATTCATGAGCCTTTCCCGTACAGGTATTGCCGCCATGCTGGCATCCCTTTGTCTTTTTGCCATACTGATAGGGAGAGTGGGCGGAAGAAAAAAGCATGCGGCGGGGTCTGTGATGTTTCTTTTTGCCGCCATGATGATAACCCTTTCCTGGTATGGATGGCAGAGTTTGGATGTGCGTTTTGGAAAGGGTATCGCCCAGTTTCAAAATGATCATTTCTGCCGGATGAATTTTTGGGTTGATGCGGTGAGTATCTGGAAGGATTTTTTCCTTACCGGAAGTGGAGCGGGTAGTTTTCGTGAAGTTCATCCGGCCTATCAGTCCTATGTCTCCAGTGTTCTGGCCGGTTATGTCCACAACGATTATCTGGAGCTTTTGTCTGATACGGGTCTTGTGGGCTTTGGACTTTTCTTCTGTTTTCTGTTGTCTGTTCTGCGGAGCATTGTCAAAAAACTGCGCACCCGCAAAGAACCGTATGCTGGGATGGGAGTGGCGGCGGTGCTGACCGGTGTTGTGGCCATGGCCATTCACAGCGTGATGGATTTTAATCTGCAGATACCAGCCAATGGTTTGATCTTTATGGTACTGCTGGGCTTGGGTGTTTCCTTTTCCCACACAAGGTTCCAAAGACGCCTTATACCCAGTTATCTTGCAAAATCAGACGGTCCCTATGCCGTATGGCTTCCCCTTGTGTTTTTTGTGCTGCTATGGACCCCCGCTGTTCTCTTCAGTGGCAGCTCTGCCATGGCCAGGGCCTTTGCCTCTGGCCTGCCTGCCGAAAAGGTCACAACCGGTCTTTCGGCCGAGGTTCTGCAACGATATGCCATCTCTGCCGGGAAAGCGGCTTCGTTTAATCCTGTTTCGGCGGATTATGCGGTTGCCATGGGGGATGTGTATTTTTTCACCGGTGATTTTTCCGCTGCAGGAAGGGAGTATGCCCGCGCCATCAGGCTGCAGCCCCTTTCCGGAGATCTTGTGCAGAAACTGGGGCTTGTGGAGTATTCGGCGGGAAACAGGGAAAAGGGAGAAAAGCTTCTGGAACTGGGGCTTGTGTTTCGCCCAATGGATGTTGCCATGTACCGCAGGCTGGCAGCTTTTTATCTGGAAACAGGGGAAAAGGAGAAAGCGCTGGCAGCCATTGCCCGTGGCATTACCATGCGTCCGGGCAGTACCGGATCCTTTCTGGAAATTATGTGGAGGGCTGGCTTGAGTTTTACGGATATGGGCAGGGCCATGCCGGATCTTTCCGAGGCATGGTTTCGTTATTATGCCTTTCTCCATGGCAAAGGTTACAGAACGGCTTATCTTACGGAGCTTCTTGAAAAAGGGTTCCGTGCCGCGCGGTCTGAAGAGCGCCCCCACAGAAATCTGTATTCCCGGCTTTCTGCCCTGTATCTGGAAGGCGGCAGAGGAGATGATGCCTTTTATGTCATTGAGGAAGGGGTGCGGCTCTACCCGGAAGATCCCTGGATACTGTATCAGGCAGGTCTTGTCTGTGAACGCCTGCATCTGTATGCGCGGGCAAGGGAGTATTACCAGAGAGCTTTGAACATACGGCCCGCCATGACACAACCCATGCAGAGACTGGAGCGTTTGCGGGATACCTGAAAACGCAGTACGAAGAAAATGGGGTGGAAACCTAGTTTCCGAGATGCCTTTCCGCAAACTGGGCCAGTACTTCGTGAATTCTTTCCGGCGGGCTGATATCAAAAAAATTCTCCACCACAACATGGCCGATTTCATGGGCCAGGATGGTGATATTCAGCCTGTCTGGAGAAATATATACCGTATTGAGCTGGGGAGAGTAAAAAGCCGTGAAGTTTCTCTGGCTCCTGTAAAGGGTCTGGTAAGTATCCATAACCTCTTTTTGATTCGCCAGCAGATAGATATTGTATCTCATCTGGTCCGGGTACATGTCCAGCACGCTCTGAACCCTATGGGTGATGAGGTCCACTTTGGCCTTGACCTCTTCCATTGTGCTGCCGTCTGTCTGGGGCATGTGAAACCTCAGGCGACCGAGGTTGATGCGTCTGTTGAACCGTTCCAGTGTTTCCATATCCTGGTAGATGATATTGGCATAGGCTGTTTTCAGCTCATAGGCCAGGGTGCGGGGAGCCGTTATCCAAAAGAAGCAGGGGCTGAGCAGGAAAATGAAAAAAAGCAAACCCCGTTTTCTTTCCGCAAAAGGCGGGTGGCCGTATGTCAGGTAAGCATCTGTGTGCATAAAGGTCTTTCGTCCTTCATTGGAGAGGCCCTGGATCCTGTGCATGAAAAGCCTGTAGGATGGTTTCCACTTCTTTGTTTTTGTCCATAAGAGCAGCCTTATCTTCTTTGTTCAGCGGCATGGCCTGTATGCGTTCTTCCATTTCTCTGTTATGTTTTCTCAGGTCGTCCTGCCTCTCTGCGATGAGAATGGAAAGGGCTGTCACCTGCCGGGCAATGGGCTTTAATTCGTCATATTGCCGTAAAATGGTTTTTCTGCCAAAGGAGCCTGCAAGCATTTCGCTGAGGGATTTTTCGATTCTGTAGGCAGGCCCGGCAACCCTGTGAGTCATGAGGATGGAAAAAAGAAAAAGAAGAAAACCGCCAATGGTAACAACAATCCAGCCGGATCCAAGCATTCTGCTCAGAAGTATATGGGGCGTGCTACCCACGCTGATCTCATTGTTGGCATAGACTATGGTGGTTGTGTTCATGGACATAAAACTGAAAAGACAGGAAAAAACAAGAAGACTCAGGCAAAAGAGAATGAAGTAGGAAAAAATATATTTGGGTTGGGATGTCTGCGCCAGTATGTACGTTCGCCTTTTGTGTCCTGTAACGGCCATGGTTCACCTTTTTCCTTACTCTGAAATGATAATGGAAGCTCTGGCTTTGAGATCGTCAATCCATGCGTCCCAGAGCTGTCTGTTTTTCATATCCTCCATCTTCATGAAAAGATCCTGCTGGTGGAGGCCTTTTGTCATCTCTGCCTTGCTGTCCGTGAGGGTATAGAGCAGGCTGTGGTTTCCGTCCGGATCTTCCTGCTGAACTTTTCTTTCCGGAGAGTTGAGAATGCGGTATTGAAGATGGCTGGGTAAAAAGAGGAACGGTTGTGCAGCAGGAGATATGGCCGGGTTATCCGGGCTTGTGATGAGCACTTCCTTGTCGGCCGATGCCATAAAGCTGCTAAGAATAGGGTCCGGAATCTGGATGGAGGCGAATTCTTCATATTTTATTTCCATGAGGAGCTGGACAAGATTTTTTTCATAAAAGTTTTTAACCGTTACGGCAAAGGCATCGTTCTGGTGCAGTTTTTTTTTCATGGCGCTCTGCACCAGAAGTTCCGTTTCTATGAACTGCTCCATAAAAGCCCTGTCCGAAAGGTAGTAGGGTTTGTGCTTTCGGGCTTTTTCATAAACATCATGGGAAATTTTTTTTCCATTGATGACGATAAAGGGATCGGATACGCTGGGTTTTTCATAAAAAAGGAAAAAAGCACTTACGGCAGAAAAAAGGATGACAATAAGATGGATGGAGACAATATGTTTCATCTTTCCCTGCTTTCATCATTTTTCAGGTTGGACAATTTGTATGAAAAGTAACAGTATTTATAAAACAAAAGTCTTGAATGCACAAGAAAGAGTTGGCCGGAGATATTTTTTTGGCCGTACGTGTACCCTTATAACGACAGGTTGAATGATGACAATACTGATAACGGGTGGTGCCGGTTATATCGGTACCCACACATGTGTGGAACTTCTTCTTGCAGGCATTCATGTTGTGGTGGTGGATAACCTTGCCAATGCAAGCAGGGAAGCTCTTTCCCGAGTGGAAAGCATTACGGGTAAGGATGTTGATTTTGTCTACGGAGATGTGCGGGATAAAAAGATGCTGCAGCAGGTTTTTCGGGACCATGCCGTGCAGTCCGTGATTCATTTTGCAGGGCACAAGGCTGTGGGAGAATCCACGGAGCGTCCGCTGATGTATTATGATAATAACGTTGGTGGCACCCTGTCTCTGCTGGAGGTGATGATGGCAGAAGGGGTGAAGAATATGGTTTTCAGTTCTTCCGCTACCGTGTATGGAGATCCCCGGACCGTTCCCATCAGGGAGGATTTCCCCTTGATGCCTTATAATCCTTACGGAAAAACCAAAAGGGTTGTGGAAATGGTGCTGGAGGATGTGCATGCAGCCGATCCAACCTGGAATATTGCCCTGCTGCGATACTTTAATCCCGTAGGAGCTCATGAAAGCGGGCTGATCGGTGAAGACCCCAGAGGCATTCCCAACAACCTTACACCTTATATAACGCAGGTTGCCGTGGGGAAGCTGGAAAAACTGGCTGTTTTTGGCAATGATTATCCCACTCCGGACGGAACGGGAGTAAGGGATTATATTCATGTAAAGGATCTGGCAAAAGGCCATGTGAAAGCCATCGAAAAACTGCAGGGAAAACCGGGCTTTTTTGCATGCAATCTTGGTACGGGTCAGGGTTACTCTGTGCTGGAGGTATTGGCGGCTTTTGAAAAGGCCTGCCAAAGGCCCATTCCCTATGAGGTGAAGGCGAGAAGGCCCGGTGATATTGCCATGTGCTATGCAGACACCACCTTTGCCAGAGATTTTCTGGATTGGGAGGCGGGTTTTGGCATAGAAGAAATGGCGGCCCATGCCTGGAACTGGCAGAAACAGAATCCGGGAGGCTACGGTGCACAGTAAAGGGTTTTCCTTTCCGGTGTCTCCGTGAAACAGGAATTTTGTGTGACCTTTGGTCCTGAAAGATAAAAATGATGTCGGATGAATCTTCGGATGTACCTCTTATTCTGGCTCCTGCCGGAGACAGAGATAGTTTTCTGGCGGCTCTGGCTGCGGGAGCGGATGCCGTATACTGCGGCCTCAAAGCTTTTTCCGCCCGTATGGAAGCGGATAATTTTTCCCTTACGGAACTGGCAGGGCTGACGGCCCTTGCCCATGCACGGAATGTTCGGGTCAACGTGGCCATGAACAACATGATACGCACCGATGAAGTGGAAAAGGCCTTTCATCTTGTCCAGCGTCTTGTCCGGGATGTAAAGCCCGATGCCCTGATTGTTCAGGATCTGGCCTTTATCCCCCTTGTGCGTCAGGCAGGCTATGCAGGGGAACTGCATCTTTCCACTCTGGCGAACCTGAGTTTTCCGGATGGGCTCAGGGTGGCAGAAATGCTCGGTTTTTCTCAGGTGGTAGTACCCAGGGAGCTGGATGTGGATGCCCTGCGGCTCATGGCCGCATCCTGCCCGAAAGGACTGAGGCTGGAGAGTTTTGTTCATGGAGCTCTTTGTTATGCTGTCTCCGGGCGTTGTTACTGGAGCAGTTATCTGGGAGGAAAATCTGGTTTGCGTGGGCGCTGCGTGCAGCCATGCCGACGCCTGTATCGCAGTGAAAAAGGGGAAAAGGGCGGATATTTTTCCATGCAGGATCTGAGTCTGGATGTTCTGACCAAGGTGCTGGCTGATATTCCGGAGGTCGCCTGCTGGAAAATTGAGGGAAGAAAAAAGGGGCCGCATTACGTTTCCTATACCACCACGGCCTATCGTATGTTGCGGGATGAGAGGGATGTGCCGGGACGTAAAAAAGATGCCCTTGCCCTGTTGGATATGGCGTTGGGGCGGCCAGCCATGCATTATCGTTTTCTTCCTCACAGGCCATGGCAGCCCATTTCTCCGGAGGGAGAAACCGCTTCCGGTCTCCTTGCCGGAAGGGTGAAGGGCGGTGCGCGGGAGATGTTTCTTGCCCCGAGAATTCCTCTTATGGCCGGAGATCTTCTGCGCGTAGGGTATGAGGGAGAGGGGGGGCACATCATGGTCCCTGTGCGGCGCAGTGTTCCCAAGGGGGGGAAGCTTCATCTCAGGGGAAATGGTACTGTGAGGCCAAGGAGTGGTGCTCCCGTTTTTCTGGTGGACCGGAGGGAGCCTGAGCTTATGGCTTCCATAAGAAAACTGGGTGAAGAGCTGGCTGTCATGCCGGAGTGTGCACCTGCGGCGGTGGAAAAACCCCTTGTCTTTCCGGTTCCCCTGAAAAAAAAGGATCCGTCACGGGATCTTATGCTTCGGAGGCGGCCCGGAAAAGCAGGAGAAAAGGGCTATGAGTCCGGATTATGGATAGATCCTAACAGAGCCCCGGGAATTCCGGATGGAGCCGTTCGTCATGTGTGGTGGTGGCTGGATCCGGTCATCTGGCCCGAATCTTCGGATAGCTGGAAAAAAGCCATTGCCGGATTGATTCGCAGGGGAGCACGTCGTTTTGTTCTCAATGCGCCATGGCAGATGGGTCTCTTTGACAAACCAGATGGACTGGCACTGTGGGCCGGGCCTTTCTGCAACGTTGCCAACCCCATGGCTGTGGATGTGCTGGCCGGGCTGGGTTTTTCCGGTGTAATTGTCAGCCCGGAACTGGGAGAGGAAGATTTTCTGGCCCTGGGGGCTAAAAGTCCTCTGGCGCTGGGCGCTGTTCTGTCCGGATTCTGGCCCCTTGCCATTTCGCGGGTGGGTACCCTTGGGCCGGGAGAATCCCTGACAAGCCCCAAGGCGGAAAAGCTGTGGGGACGCTCCTATGGCGACAACCAGTGGCTTTTCCCGGACTGGCCTTCTGATATCCGTGAAAAAAAACCTCTTCTTGAAAAAGCAGGCTACAGGCTTTTTGTTCATATGGAGGAAACGTTGCCGAAAGGTATGGAGGCCAGAAAACGGCCGGGGCTCTGGAACTGGAACCTCAGGCTGCTGTAGCCTCTTTGGGCTTCTGTCCTTACCGGGTTCTGTGCGGTACGTTTCAGAGCTTTTTTCTTCTCCTGTTCAGTTTTTTCCAACGGTCGCCGATAAGAAGAATCAGGAAGTTATGGAATCGGAAAGGAGGCGGCCATGCAGATTGTTTCTTCATCCCTTCAAATGGTGGGTATATCCCGTAAGGAAGTGCAGACAACGAGCAGTCTGCGGATGGTACTGGAAAACTCTGCTGAGGAAAAGCAGGCTTCCCGAAGCCGCCAGCAGCTTCCCGTTGTGAGGGTCCGGGAGCCTGTCTCGGAGGACAATACCAGAAACGCAAGGCGCTTTTTGAAAGATCAGGATTCTTTTCTCAATCTTTCCGGTGTCCGGGATTCCGGCTATGCCCGGATCGACCTTGATATGAGCAAGCGTCTGGTGCAGATGATACTGGAAGCCCTGACAGGCAGAAAGGTGGAAACGCCATTTTTTCGTCCGGAACCTGTGGCAGAGTTCCCTAAGGATATTCTTTCCGGAGGAACCGGTACGGCTTTTCGCTTTGAGGAGAGGGTGCATACCCGAACGGAGCAGGAAAGTATCTTTATGGCTCAGGGTGAGGTGGTGACCGCTGACGGCCGTACGATCACCTTTTCCGTGGTGCAGATGCAGTACCGCAGGGAGGAAAGTTTTTTGGCAAGGGAAGTGAACCTTGTGGATCCCCTGGTAATTTCCCTCAACGGCCCCGTAACCATGGATAATGCCCGTTTCACCTTTGATCTCACGGCCAACGGAGAGCAGGAGTCTCTGTCCATGCCCTCAAAAGGAGCGGGTTTTCTTTTTCTGGACAGCAATGGCAACGGTCGTCTGGATGATGGCAGGGAACTCTTCGGGACCCAGTCCGGAAACGGGTTCGCGGACCTGGCCCTGCATGACAGCGATGGCAACGGGTGGATTGATGCGGGTGACCCTGTATTTTCTAAACTGAGAATCTGGCATCCCGAAGATGGTACGGATGGAAGGGGAGTATCCCTGGAAGAAGCAGGAATCGGTGCGATCGGTCTTGCCAGTGTTGCCACTCCCATGGACGTGGGGGGTACCATGGGAGGCCGGATTCAGGCTACGGGCATTGTGCTTACAGAAAAAGGTGATGTCGGCACGGTACACCACCTGGATCTGAAAGTATGAGCTGACCTTAGGATGTCTCCCCCGGATGCTTGAAAGCAAAATCGCTGTTCTGACCGCGGGCCTGAATCAGAATGGCCTGCAGGGGGTCCGGGTTTTGTCGCAGGGCATTGTATTCCTGTACGATGGATGAAAGAGACCGCTCCTCACCCGTGTCGGAAAAAAGCGAAAGGTTCGTGCTTTTATGGCTTTCGCTGGAGATGAGGCCGTTCAGCCGGGAGTGCATGCTCAGGCTGGCAAGGGCTTCCTTGAAACCCGCATCCTCCTGCAGATCCTTTTCCAGCTCCCATGAGCCTTTCACCCCGGAGTTTACCCGGATTTCTCCCTTGCCCGTAAGCCGAACCGTAACTTCTGCCTCATCGGGAATCCCGGCATCATAGCGTGCCTGCCTGAGCTGGCTGTTCACCGCGTCCAGTGATTCCTCATACCTTGTTTCCAGCATGGCTTTGGTGATTTTACCCTGTATGGGGAGCCCCAGGCTTTCTCGCAGTCTGGCAGCTTCGACTTCCGGCGAAAGACTGACTCTGTCGTAGCGGTTGGCGGCAGAGTTGGTTTCGGTGGTCCTGCTGGCCGTTTCCGATGATTTCACGCCCTGGATGCGCCGGTCTTCACTTCGTTCCATCAGGGGGTTTTCATTTCTCTGGTATGCCTGTATTCCTGAAATCATGGACTCTCTCCTTTTTTGTATCCTTCGCAGCCCATCGGGCTCTTTTATAAAGTTTGAGAAAGCAAGGATCGTGCCTTTTTGTATGGCAAGGTCTTTTTCTGCTGAATCCCCTCGTCTGTTCAATGGAGCTGGATCTTTTTTATGGGCGGTGTGGAAAAAATGGGAAAATTATGTGACCGGAAGTGGGTAAAAAGTGCCGTGCAGGACTTTTTTTCCGGGGTTTGACAGGTGGCAGGCAGGGTTGTAGTCTTTCCCACGATGCGCCGAAAGTCTTTGGCCGTCGCTATGCCGTACATGAAGCTCCGGTGGAAACATCCGGATAGAAAGGTTGCTGGTTTGTAATTGTTTATGATTCAGCCACCTACATAAACAGGGAAAGGAATAGGGAAAATGGGAAAAAGAGTGCTGGTGGTTGGGGCCGTGGCTTTGGGATCCAAGGCTGCCTGTCGTCTGAAGCGGCTGGAGCCGGACGCAGAGGTTCTTCTCATTGATCAGGATGAGCACATTTCTTATGGAGGATGCGGAATTCCTTACTATGTGTCCGGGGATGTTGCCGATGCATCAGAATTACAGAGTACAAGCTTTCATATGCTCAGGGATGAGCGTTTCTTTAAAGACTGCAAGGATATTGACGTGCTGACCCGAACCCGGGTCACAGCCATTAATCGCAAAGGGAAAACCATTGATATTGTACGTCAGGATGGTAGCAAAGACTCCCTTGCCTATGACAAGCTTGTGATCGGGACCGGATCGCGGGTCAGGGATCTGGCCATTAACGGTCAGAATCTGAAGGGAATCTTTTCAGTGGGATCTCTCCGCGATGCCATTGCCATTAAGTCAACCATTGCAGCTGGTCAGGCGGGAACGGCTGTAGTGGTGGGTGGTGGCTTCATTGGTCTTGAAATGGCGGAAGCCCTGGCAGACATGTGGGGTATTGAAACCACTGTGGTGGAAATTGCCGATCAGATCATGCCGGGTTTTGTAGGGCCGGAAATGGCCCACATGGCCCAGCAGCACATGGAAGGGCAGGGTGTTTCCTTCCGGCTGGGAGAGAGGGTTATCCGCTTTGAAGGGGAAGACGGTACGGTTGCCAGGGTTGTCACGGATAAGGAGTCTCTGGAGGCCGATCTTGTTATCATTGCTGCCGGTATTGTGCCCAATGGCGAGCTGGCTGCGGATGCGGGTCTTGAAGTGGGGTGGAACGGCGGGATTGTGGTGGATGCGCATATGCGCACCACAGATCCGGATATTTATGCAGGGGGTGACTGTGTACTGGTAGCCAACGCCCTGACGGGTAAGCCGGGCTATTATCCTCTGGGCTCTCTTTCCAACCGTCAGGGCCGTGTGATCGGAGATAATCTGGCCGGCAAAGAGTCTGTGTCTCCTCCCGTGGTGGGTAGTTTCGTGGTTAAACTTTTTGAAACCTGTCTCTGTGGCGCAGGTCTTACCCTGAAGCGTGCCCTGGAGGAAGGTTTTGATGCGGTGAGTGTTCGTATGTGCCAGCTGGACAGAGCCCATTTTTATCCCACCAAGGAACTGATGTACCTGGAGCTGGTGGTGGATAGGAAAACGCGACAGATTCTGGGCATACAGGGCTCCGGCAGCAAGGGGGACGCGACCGTGGGGCGGATTAATGCCGTAGCGGCTCTGTTGCCCCGTAAGCCTGTAGTGGAAGATATTTCCAACATGGAGTTTGCCTACTCCCCTCCTTTTTCCTCGGCCATGGATATTGTCAATGCCCTTGGCAATGTGGCGGACAACCTGCTGGATGGCCGCATGCACCCCATCGGTTGCGAAGAATTTGCGGAAAAATGGGAGGCCATTCAGAAAGGAGACATCTGTCTCATTGACTGTCGGGCCAGGGCGGATGCCAAGGTTTACGAGGAAAAATATCCTGCTTTCTGGAAGGGAATCCCACAGGATGAACTTTTGCAAAGGTTGGATGAGCTGCCCGAAGGCAAACCCCTTGTACTGATCTGCAACACGGGAGTGCGTTCCTATGAGGCTCAGCTGAATCTGAGGGCCAAGGGTCATACGGATAATGTGACGGTTTTTGGTGGAGTTGCCATGCTGAAGCACTGGGGAATGGATATCTGACAGGGCAAACCCCGTGCAGAGTGACGCTGCCATGGAGCAGCCCTTTTGGGCTGTTCCACAGGCTTCTTTTTTTCGCGCAGTATGTCTATTCCTCAAGAACGCGAATGTTGCGAATCATATTACGGAGGGAGTGGATTATTTCCATATCGTCTTTGCAGAACTCAACGGCAATACCTTTTTCGCCGGAGCGGACCACCACACCGATAAGGCTGATGTAGTTATCGCCCGGAAAGGGCAGGAATAGCCTGATCTCGGTGTCAGGAGGAAGAATGTGGCGGGTTTTGATAAAAACACCGCCACCGCTGATATCAAGAATATACTCCCTGTATTCCTGATCCTCACTTGTATATACCACTGGTTTGAAGACGGTAAGGCGCGGATTTTTCCGTTTTTCTCTGAAATCATCCATAGGCGCAGATCCTCAAGGGTATAAGTAAAAGAAAAAGGGGCGATCCGCTGAAGCAATCGCCCCGCACAGCAATATGGGAGGGAGGAGGGAGGTATGAAAACGTAAGAAACACCCTATAGAACATTGTTTATCATAGCAATGAGTGATTCGTATTATTTGGTCGGGAAAATTTCCCTTGTGTCTGGGGCCAATGCAGGTCCTCAAAAAAGGAGATGGTTTATGCAAAAAAAAAAGGTGCTGATAACCGGGGCCTCGTCCGGATTTGGTGAGGCCTGCGCCCGCTGGTATGGAGAAAGAGGGTGCTCTCTGATTCTTTGCGCGAGGCGAAAAAACCGCCTCGATTTCCTTGCTGGCGATCTGAATGTTCCCGTTTTTACCGTGGAGCTGGATGTGCGTGACAGGACAGCCGTGGACAGGGTGGTGAGCCGTTTGCCGGAGGATTTTGCGGATGTGGATATTCTTGTAAACAATGCGGGTCTGGCACTGGGGCTGGAGCCTGCTCCCAGAGCCAGTCTTGATGATTGGGAAACCATGGTGGACACCAATGTCAAAGGGCTGATGTATCTCACCAGAGCTATTTTGCCGGGCATGGTAGCCAGAAAAAAAGGGCATATCGTGAACATGGGTTCTGTGGCGGGGAGCTGGCCTTATCCGGGCGGTAACGCTTACGGGGCTACCAAGGCTTTTGTAGAGCAGTTTTCAAGGAATCTGCGTTGTGATATCCTGGGGAGCGGAGTGCGGGTGACCAACATTGCGCCTGGAATGGCGGAAACGGAGTTTTCTCTGGTGCGTTTCAAGGGAGAAGCGGACAAGGCCAGTGGAACATACCGGGGGGTGAAAGCTCTGACAGCAGAGAATATAGCAGAAATTGTGGGATGGGTGACCATGTTGCCCGCCCATGTGAATATCAATCATCTTGAGGTGATGCCCACCCAGCAGGCCTGGTCTCCCTTTGCCGTTTCCAGAGACGGGGCATGAAAAGACAAAAGCCAATCCCAAAAAAGGATTGGCTTTGATTTTGAATCTGTTTGGTCGGGGCGAGAGGATTTGAACCTCCGACCCCTAGCACCCCATGCTAGTGCGCTACCAGGCTGCGCTACGCCCCGACACAAAACGAAAGATTGTCTACACCACACTCCCTCACGCTGTCAAGCAATAAGGATAAAAAAATGGCGGAGCCAGAAAAAAAAGAAGGTACAGGAATGGCTGGTAGCCTGTCTGCCGGGTTTTGGTCACTGTCGGCACCTGTTCTTCCGGGCAGTTGCATTGGTGTGGTGGCCCCTTCCGGTATTCCGGATCCAGAGGCACTGGAGGCGGGGCTTGATGTGATCCGCTCCCGAGGTTACAGGCTGAAGGTGGCGGAACAGGTCTATATGAAAGATACCCATGGTTTTGCGGGTTCCGACAGTATCCGTGCCCGTACTCTCACAGAATTTTTCAGAGATCCTTCCCTGGATGCACTGTGGATGGCCCGGGGGGGATACGGGTGTACCCGGCTTTTCCCCTTGTTGGAACCGGATCTGCTGAAACATTTCCCCAAGAGAATTATGGGCTTCAGTGATGGAACCGCACTTCTGGCCTTTCTGGGGGAACGCTGCCATATGACAGCGTTGCATGGGCCGGTGATCACCCAGCTGGGCAGGCTTACCCATGAAGGCAGAAATGCTGCATTCAGGGCTTTGACATGGGTTGGTGAAGTTCAGTCCATGGGCTGGCAGAGGGTGCTTTGTGAGGGCAGGGCTGAAGGGCATCTGGTGGGGGGCAATCTTTCTCTTCTTACCCGACTGCTTGGCACGCCCTGGTGTCCTTCTTTCGCGGGTAGTATTCTTTTCCTTGAAGATGTGAATGAAGCCCCTTACCGTATCGACCGAATGATGTGTCATCTGTCTATGGCCGGCGCGCTGCAGGCCGTGAAGGGGGTGATGCTGGGTGCCTTTATGGGTTGCGGATGCATGCAGGAGGTTTGTGATCGTATCCTTTCCCACCTTCCCGGTGGCATTCCCGTTGTCTGTGGTATGCCATTCGGGCATGGTGAGAGCAATCAGCCGCTCGCTCTGGGAGCAAAGGGGGTGCTGGATACGAAAAAGGGATATGTTGAATGGAGCTGGCCCTGTGAAAGTGCTTGATGAGTTGCTGCTGGACGGTGTTCAGCAAAAGGTTTTTTCCGGAGTGACGGCCTGGGTTGGCGTTGGGGGGTATTGTGTCTACGAGGGGGCGGTGGGCAATGCTGGCGGGCCAGGTGCTCCTGAGGTAAAACCTGAAACGTTGTTTGATCTTGCTTCCCTCACAAAAATTCTTGGAACGGGTCTTGTTATGATGCGTCTGGTGGCTGCCGGACTGCTGAAGCTGGAAACGCCCCTGTGGCATATTCTGCCGGAGTGGCGGGACGGTATGGACCGGGAAAAAATATCTGTCCGCCACCTTCTGGAACACAGCTCCGGTCTGCCTGCCCACAGAGCCTTTTACAGGGATCTTGCTTCTGTCCCCCCTGGTTTTCGTGAAGGAGAGAGATTGCGTCGGATCCGTTGTCTGCCCCTTGAGTCCGTGCCGGGAGAAAGGGTCTGTTACAGTGATATCGCTTACATGCTGCTGAAGAGGGCGGCGGAGATCCGGGGGGGGGAGCCTTTTGCTTCTCAGGTAATGAAAGCTTTGCCCCCGGCTGTGCGGGACGATATTTTTTTTCTTCCGGCCCGGCCCCGTTCCGGGCAGCCTGTATCTTTTGCTGCCACAGGCTTCAGCTTTGATCGTCATTGTTTTCTCCAAGGAGAGGTGCACGACGAAAATGCTGCGGTTATGGGGGGGGTAGACGGGCAGGCCGGACTTTGGGGTACGGCCGCCGCAGTGGGGAAAGCGGGGTGTTCTCTGTTGGCTGCCTGGCAAGGAGAGGATGTATGGCTGCCGCCTTCCGTTGTGCAGAGCTTTATCTGTTGGCCGGAGGAGGGCAGGCGTCCTCCGGCCTTTGACAGGCCTTCAGGAACCTTATCTGCCTGTGGTCGCTATTTCTCACGAAAGACGGTGGGGCATCTGGGTTTTACCGGTACCTCTCTCTGGATGGATATGGAAAAAAAAATAGTGGTGGTACTTTTGAGTAACCGGGTTTACTATGGTAATTTGAATTGGAAAATACGGTCCTTTCGTCCCCGGTTCCATGATAAGGTAGTGGAAGCCCTTGGAAAGGGGTAATTTTGCTTGTAAACAGGTGTTTTTTTTGGTAGCGAAAGTTGGCATCAAGGTGGATATCCATGGGGGCGATATCCTGTATCCGGATCACGGGAAGCTGTATTTTCCGGATAGGGTCAGCCTTGCTTGCAAGTTCCCATGACGATGTTTCCTGCCCTTTGTCTGCTACCTTCACAGAACGGAAAAGAGCTTGAGCCTGCTAAAAGAGGGATCTGGGCGGTTTCCAGCCAGGCTGCTGTTCCGGTCTCCGGAGGTAACTGTCAGAATGTGTCAGAAAAAAAGTCAGAGAAGAAAAAATGTTGGATTTTTGCTTCTGTCAAGGTCTTTTCCCTGTCCTGCTTCGGGAATCAAAGCCATATTTATTGTAGAAAAGAGGGAGAATGAATCTTTTTCTGGATTCCGTCTTGGGTGTTTTTTCCAGTGATCTGGCCATTGATCTTGGAACAGCCAATACACTGGTTTATGTTAAGGGCAAAGGAATTGTCCTGAGTGAGCCTTCCGTTGTGGCGGTACGCACGGATAATCGTCATAAAAACAGGGTTCTGGCCGTTGGTCAGGAAGCCAAGAACATGCTGGGGAGGACACCTGGGAATATTGTGGCCATACGCCCCATGCGGGACGGTGTGATTGCAGATTTCGAGGTAACGGAGGCCATGCTCCGTCACTTTATTCATAAAGTGCATAATCGCCGAACTTTTGTTCGGCCAAGAATTATTATAGCCGTGCCCTCGGGGATTACTCCCGTTGAAAAAAGGGCTGTGAAAGAATCGGCGGAATCCGCAGGTGCACGGGAGGTTTTTCTTATTGAAGAACCCATGGCAGCAGCCATTGGTGCGGGTCTTCCCATTACGGAGCCTACCTGTAATATGGTAGTGGATATCGGCGGCGGAACAACGGAAGTGGCCGTTATTTCCCTGGCGGGCATTGTGTACAGCCGATCTCTTAGGGTGGCCGGAGACAAGATGGATGAAGCCATCATGCAGTACATTAAACGTAAATACAATCTTCTGATTGGCGAACGAACATCGGAAATCATTAAAACTACCATCGGAAATGCCTACCCCGATCCAGAAAATCTGGAAACCATAGAGGTAAAAGGGCGGGATCTTGTTTCCGGTATCCCCAAGATTCTTGCCATTGATTCAGAGGAAATACGTGTTGCCATCTCTGAACAGATAGAGGCCATTGTAGAAACCGTTAAAATTGCTCTGGAACGAACGCCGCCGGAACTTGCGGCGGATATAGTGGACCGGGGAATTGTTCTGACTGGTGGTGGGGCCTTGTTAAAAAATCTGGATAAACTGCTGCGGGAAAAATCCGGCCTGCCCATTACGGTAACGGAAGATCCTCTTGCCACCGTTGCTCAGGGCGCAGGACGGTCTCTGGAAAGCATCGACATCCTTCGGCAGGTGATGATTACCTGATACTATGTTTTCTCGTAAATTTATTCTGGTATGCTTGTTTTTTGTCCTGCTGGCCGCAACGCTTGCGTCGTTGGTTCTGAGCGGGAGACATCCCCGCCCTGCACAGGGACCGGGCGGGGTGGCCCTTACCCTTATGGGGCCTTTGCAGCATGCCGCTTCCCGGAGCATTGCGGCGCTGGGATCTGTCTGGCAGGTTTATTTTGACTGTGTCCGTCAGGCCCGGGAAAACAGGGAGCTCAGAAAAGAACTGGCCCTGGCCCGGGAGAATGAGAATTACTACCTTGAGCTTTCCATTGCCAATGAACGGCTCCGGAGTTTTCTGAATTTCAGGGAAACGCTGGACGGTGAAGTCCTTGCCGCAGAAATTGTGGGGAAGGATCCGTCACCGTGGTTTAAAACGTTCATTGTTAACCGGGGTCGGGCAGACGGGGTTCGTGTGGGCCTGCCCGTTGTGGTACCCGAGGGCATTGTGGGTCAGGTTGTGGAGGTGACGGGAAAGTATGCCAAAGTTTTACTGATCACAGACCGCATGAGTGGCGTGGATGCTCTGGTGCAGCGTACCCGTGCCCGAGGAGTTGTGAATGGCTCCGGAGCCTCTTTCTGTTCCTTTGCCTATGCCCTGCGCCGTTATGATGTTGCGGAGGGGGATGTGGTGGTGAGTTCCGGGCTGGACGGTATCTATCCGAAGGGGCTGCGTATTGGCATGGTGGAAGCGGTTGTCAGGGGGGATGAGGGCATTTTTCAGGATGTCCGTGTCCATCCCTTTGTCGATTTTGAACGCATTGAAGAGGTGATGATTCTTCTCATAAGCCCTGCTGAGGCCATGGAAGAGGACGAAGAAGAGGACGTTGCATGAGCCTGCTGCTGCACTATATTGTGATTTCCATGCTGACCCTTGCCATGACCGTTTTTTTTCCCGGGTACCCCTTATGCAACCCTATGCTGGTTTATACGGTCTATCTCGGGCTGGAGTCTGATCTGTTTCAGGGGCTGGTGCTGGTGCTGGTGGCCGGGCTGGTACTGGACGGTCTGACAGGTGGTCCTTTTGGGGTCTTTATTTTTTCGTTTCTGTGGGTTTTCTGCATGGTCCGTTGGCTGGGTGGCTTTCTGCGGACCTCCAGTCCTCTGTTTTCCCTTCTTGCCGTTCTTTCAGGTGTTCTTCTTGAAAATATGTTCACGATTCTCACCCTGGCATCCGGGACCCATGCTGCGGGAGCTTTGCCTGCGGCAGGTCGTTTTCTTGTCATTCAGATGCTGAGTGCCCTGGTCTTGAGTCCTCTTCTGTTGCGTTTTTTTCGGAAAGTTCACCATTGCCTGTTTCCGGTCAAGGCGGTGGGGCCTTTGCGATCCGCATCCCTCTAGTAAGAAGGAACGGTCATGGCCCCCGGTATGAACTATCTGAAAAGTACGGAATCGGACGGATATCGCCGCAGGCTCATGCTTCTGTTCTGGGTGGCAGCCTTTTTTTTTCTGGTTCTTCTGGCCAGGCTTTTCTATCTGCAGATTTTCCAGGGGCATGAATATGCCCGTCTTTCAGAGAATAACTGTATCCGTCTCCAGAGTATTCTGCCCCACAGGGGTTTGATTTATGACCGGCATGGCAGGCTTTTGGTGGATAACAGGCCGGCCTACGATCTGCTCATTGTCCCTGGTGATGTGAAAAATATGGATGAGGTGCTGGAACGACTGGCTGCTCTGACAGGGATTGCTGCGGATGAGTTTCGGGATCGCTTGGAAAGAAACCGGGGGCCGGGATACAGGGCCGTGCTGCTGCGTCAGGATCTGGACAGGGATGCGGTGGGCCTGATCAGTGCACGACGCTACGATCTTCCGGGAGTCCGTATTGATGCGAAGCCACGGCGCCAGTACATGTACCCCGGCCTGGGAGCCCATCTCGTGGGGTATCTGGGTGAGGTGAGCCTGCTGGAGTTGCAGCGGCCAGAAAATGCGGATCTCCGGGGAGGAGATTTTGTGGGCAAAACAGGTGTTGAGCGGGTCTACGACGGGGTTCTCCGGGGCGAGCGTGGTGGTCGGCAGGTAGAGGTTAATGCGCGTGGGCAGGTGATCCGTATTCTTCAGACCGTTCCGGCAAAACCCGGTGCCAGCCTCTACCTTGCCATGGACCGGGATCTGCAGGAAGAGACAGAAAAACTGATGGAAGGAAGGGTGGGAGCGGTGGTGGCCATGGATCCCAATAATGGTCAGGTGCTGTCCATGGTTTCCAGCCCTTCTTTTGATCAGAATCTTTTTGCAAGGGGAATCCGTTCGGACGAATGGCGGGCTCTTGTCAATAATCCCCACAGGCCCATGGAGAATAAAGTGATTCAGGGTCTCTATCCTCCGGCATCCACCTACAAGATGATTTCAGCCATAGCGGCTTTGGAAGAAGGTGTTGTGGATAGCGAAACCCGTTTTTTCTGTTCGGGCTCCATTCGGTACGGGGATCGTGAATTCCGGTGCTGGAGGAGGGGCGGCCACGGCAGTCTGAATTTAAAAGAGGCTTTGGAGCGGTCCTGTGATGTGTATTTTTATCATGTGGCCCAGCGTTTGAGCGTGGACAGGCTGGCCTGGTATGGAAGGGCTGCGGGCTTCGGGCGCAGAACCGGAGTGGATCTGGACCATGAAGAGGCGGGTCTTGTGCCTACGGCCGCCTGGAAGAGGCGGCGGACGGGGGTCCCGTGGCAGGGAGGGGAAACCCTTTCGGTTATTATTGGCCAGGGTTATAATCTGGCAACCTGCATGCAGGCAGCTGTCATGATTGCCGCACTGGGTAATGGGGGTACCCTTTACCGGCCTCAGGTTGTGCATGAAATCCGTAAGGCCGGAGGCGGTATTCTCCGGCCATTTACACCGGAAGTGACCGGTCGCCTGCCCGTGGAAGAGGCGCACCTTGAGCTGGTACGGAGCGCCCTGCGGGATGTGGTGAGCAGCCGTTCCGGAACGGCAAGGCGGATAAACGATCCGGAGCTGGATATTGCCGGAAAAACGGGTACGGCACAGGTTCTCAGTCGCAAAAGTGATGATGATGAAACGTCTTCCCGTCCTGGATTTGAGCCCCATGCCTGGTTTGTGGCTTTTGCACCCTATGAAAAGCCTCGCATTGCTGTAGCTGTCATTGTTGAGCACGGGGAAGGTGGGTCCACTGTGGCAGCTCCCATCGCTGCGGATGTCATTCGCTTCTATCTGGAAAAACAGATGGCCGATGATAAGGCACTTGAATAGGTAATGACAGGGGGAGCCGTTTTGACTGATGAGGTGAAAGGACCCCATGTTTGATCGTAGACTGATAACATATTTTGACTGGGGGCTTCTGGCCCTGACCGTGCTTCTGGGAGGCATGGGAGTGGCCGTCCTCTACAGTGCCGTTAATGCCGGAGGCCATGTATCACAGGAAGGCCTGCTTCTGAAGCAGCTTTTGTGGTTTGCCATTGGCGGTGGGGGAATGCTCCTGTCTTTTTTTGTCAGTTATAAGAAATTCGACCAGTGGGGGCTTGTCATCTATGCGGGCTGCATTCTTCTTCTGGTGGCCGTTATGGTTTTTGGCCGTTATGGAGGAGGTGCCAGACGCTGGTTGGTTTTGGGTCCTGTTTCCGTTCAGCCTTCGGAGCTGATGAAGATAGCCATCTGTATCGTGCTGGCCCGCTATTTTGCCAGAAACTTCATGGGCCAGGGTATGGGAGTTAAGGATCTTGTACAACCATTTATACTTGTTTTAATACCGTTCATTCTTATCGTGCAGCAGCCGGATCTGGGAACAGCCCTGCTGTTGTTTGTGATTGGCGGAAGCCTGACTCTTTTTGTGGGAGTTCAAAAAAAGACCCTGCTGGGCTTTATTGCCGCAGGCATGGCTGCTGTACCCGTGGTGTGGTTGTTTTTGAAAGACTATCAGAAGCACAGGATTCTGACTTTTCTGGATCCGGGCAGGGACCCCCTGGGTACGGGTTATCATATTATACAATCCAAGATTGCCATCGGTTCAGGGCAGCTGTTTGGTAAGGGCTTTCTTGGAGGAACGCAGAATGCTCTGGATTTTCTTCCTGAACAGCATACGGATTTCATTCTTTCTGTCCTGGCAGAAGAGTGGGGGTTTGTAGGCTGCAGTCTGCTGCTTCTTGTGTATCTGCTTTTTCTTGCGTGGAGTCTGAATGTCGCTTATCGCTGCCGGGATCCCTTTGGAACCTTTCTGGCTGTCGGTATCACAATCATGAATTTCTGGCATATTTTTATCAACATGGGAATGGTCATGGGATTGTTGCCCGTTGTGGGGGTGCCTCTTCCCATGGTAAGCTATGGCGGATCCTCAGTGGTGACGACCCTTCTGGGTGTGGGGATTCTTTTGAATATAAGTATGCGGAGGTTTCTTTCAGACTGAAATTTTGAGATCTCTGTCCTTTACAGAAAAGGGTGGCTTGCGGAGAAGAACCGGTCACCGTTGAAGCGAATGAATGGCAATGGCGAAGTCTGCGGTTGTAAAATAGAATAGTTTTTTTTATATGAATGTATAGTTTTAGTTAAGAATAAAGACTGAACTCTTTAAAAAAGTTTGAAAAAGGAGGGTGAATGGCAGAATATGCTTAAAATATCAGGATTTTTTGAAAAACACTTTGACTTTTTTTGCTTTTCGGTGGTAATTAGCCCGGATTAAGTTTATGGCTGTGCACATCGACAGATGTTCGGCAATCCGTATATCCGTCCGGTAAAGGCACAGGTAGGCAGAAAAAGGTCTGGGACGCATGAATTCTGGAGGGCATTTATGAACATCAGCGTGGACGGATCCTTAGGAATCCAGATCCTCAACTTTGTTGTGCTGATCGTTGTGCTGAACGTGGTGCTGTATAAACCCATTCGTGGGATTCTGGCAAAACGCAGACAAACGGTGGAGGGGCTTGAGTCATCAATTTCACGGATGAGATCCGAGGGTGACGCTTGTCTTGAGGCTGTGAAGGCGGGAATCAAAGAGGCCAGAACCAGCGGTGTAAGGGAAAAAGACGCCGTCGTTGAACGTGTCAGTGCGGAGGAAAAGAAACGGATAGCTGAGATTCAGGAAGGTATCCAAAAAGACCTTGAAGCCTTCCGTGTACGTATTGCTGCGGAAGCTGAAGAGGCCAGGAAGGCCTTGACTTCCCGGGCGGATGTATTTGCTTCTGCCATAGCGGAGAAGATTCTGGGGAGGGCCATTTGATTATGAAGGCAAAGAGAAGAACGCTCCTGTTTACGGGGCTGTTTTTTTTCATGGGTACAGGAGCTGCTCTGGCAGCAGGTGGTGAGTCGTGGAGTGCCATTGACACCTATCGGGTGATGAATTTTACTGCCCTGGTGCTGATTTTGTTTTTGCTTCTGAGAAAACCTGTTGCGAAATTTCTGAATAGCCGGATTCAAGGCATTGAAGTTCAGCTTGCGGAGCTGGAAGAACGGAAAGAAGCAGCTGAAAAAGAGCTGGCTGAGTACAAGCTTCAACTGGAACATATGGATCAGGAAGCGAAAACCATTCTGGAACAGTATCGCAGACAGGGAGAAGCAGCCCGGGAGCGGATACTCAAAGAGGCGGAGACTTCCGTGGCCAAAATGCGCGAGCAGGCCAGCCGCAATATTGAATATGAGTTCACCCGTGCACGGGCTTCACTACAGGCTGAAATCATGGAAAAGGCCCTGGATCGGGCAGAATCTCTGATTCAGGAAAAAATTCAGCCGGAAGACCATGAGCGTCTGACGCATGAATATCTTAAAAAGGTGGTGGCATCGTGAAAAATCTTGCGGTTGCAAGGCGATACGCCAAGGCTTTGCTTTTGATAGGAAAAGAGGACGGGCAGGTGGAAGCCTACAGAAATGAGCTGGCGGTTTTCTGCAAGGTTTTTCAGGAGAATGCTGGTTTGCGCCATATTCTTTCCAATCCCCTGCATGCCCGGACAGCGAGGCGGCAGATACTGGATGCGGTATTGCAAAAGCTTTCTATGTCTTCCATTACCCGGTCTTTTGTCTTGCTGCTTTTTGATAAAGGTCGGCTTGCCAGGATCATGGATGTGGAACGGTCCTACAAGGAGCTTGCCGATGAGTTTCAGAATATTGCCCGCGCGCGGATTGTCTCAGCTGTTACCCTGAGTGATACGGCTGTCACGGGCATCCGAGAAGCCCTTGTTCGGTTGACAAGCCGTGAGGTGGTCCTTGATGTGAATGAGGATCCCCGGATTATCGGTGGCATTGTCACTAAGGTCGGGGATCTGGTCTATGATGGTAGTATCAGAACCCAGTTACGGAATCTGAGAGAATCTTTTAAAAGGGGTGAAGGTATCTGATGGAAATCAAAGCGGAAGAAATCAGCCAGATCATCCAGGAGCAAATCAAGGATTTCGACCAGAGCGTTCAGCTCAGCGAAACCGGTGTTGTCCTGTCTGTTGGCGACGGAATTTCACGTGTGTATGGCCTTGAAAAAGCTATGGCCCTTGAACTTATTGAATTTCCGGGAAATGTGTTCGGTCTTGCCCTGAACCTTGAAGAGGACAACGTCGGGATCGCTCTTATGGGGCCGGATACTGGCATCAAGGAAGGTGATGTGGTCAAACGTACGGGACGTATTGCACAGGTTCCCGTAGGTGAAGCCCTCCTTGGTCGTGTGGTGGATACCCTTGGGCAGCCCATCGACGGTAAGGGGCCTGTTGAAAGTAAAGAATCCCGTCGCCTTGAGGTTGTGGCACCGGGTGTTGTTGACAGAAAAAGTGTTCATGAGCCCATGTATACAGGGCTGAAGGCCATCGATGCCATGATTCCCATTGGTCGTGGCCAGCGTGAGCTTATTATCGGTGACAGGCAGATCGGCAAAACGGCTGTAGCCATCGACGCCATTATCAACCAGAAGAACAGTGGTGTTAAATGCGTTTATGTGGCCTGCGGTCAGAAACAGTCCACGGTGGCTCAGGTTGTTGCGGTTCTTGAAGAAAACGGAGCCATGGAGTATACTACTGTTGTATCCGCCTGTGCTTCTGATCCTGCTGCCCTTCAGTACCTGGCTCCCTATGCCGGGTGTGCCATGGGTGAATACTTCCGGGACAAGGGTGAGCATGCCCTGATCATTTATGACGACCTTTCCAAACAGGCGGCCGCATACCGGCAGGTTTCGCTTCTGCTGCGCCGTCCGCCGGGACGAGAAGCATTCCCCGGAGACGTTTTCTATAACCATTCCCGTCTGCTGGAACGTGCTGCCAAGCTTTCCGATGAGCTGGGTGCCGGGTCCCTTACCGCTTTGCCCATTGTTGAAACACAGCAGGGTGACGTTGCGGCATTTATTCCGACTAACGTTATTTCCATTACAGACGGTCAGATTTATCTGGAACCCAACCTGTTTTTTTCCGGTGTTCGCCCTGCGGTTAACGTGGGGATTTCTGTTTCAAGGGTGGGGGGGTCTGCCCAGGATAAAGCCATGAAGCAGGTAGCTGGAACTCTGCGCCTTGATCTGGCCCAGTACCGCGAGCTTGAGGCATTTGCTGCTTTCGGCTCAGACCTGGACGCCGCAACCCAGCGTCAGCTGACGCGTGGTGCCCGCTTGGTTGAAATTCTGAAACAGCCGCAGTTTAAGCCCCTTAAGCTGGAAAATCAGGTAGCCATCATCTACGCCGGAACAAAGGGCTATCTGGATAAGTATTCCCTTGATATGATAGCCAAATATGAAGCCGGTCTCCATGCCTTCCTGGAAACCCGGTATGCGGGCCTGATGAAGGGCATTGCCGAAGAAAAGAAACTTTCCGATGAGTTGGAAGCGAAGCTGACCGAAGCACTCAAGGCTTACGGTGATGAATTTCAGGATACCATCAAGTAGGGTGTTCCCGTTTTTTTCATCAGCAAACACTGACTCGAAATAAGGTGATTTCATGGCAACGCTCAAGGAAGTCAAAACGAAGATCTCCGGGGTCAAAAAGACCAAGCAGATCACCAAGGCCATGAATATGGTCGCGGCTTCCCGGCTCCGGAGTACGCAGCGGCGGATGAGTGCTTTCCGTCCCTATGCGCTGAAGTACGGAGAAGTGCTGGGAAGTCTTGCGGGAAGAGCAGGGGAAGGTGCCAGCCCTCTTCTGGTGCCCCGTGAAGAGGTGAAGAAAGTTCACCTTGTAATCTGTACGTCGGATCGTGGCCTTTGCGGCGGATTTAATAACAATATTCTGGAAGCAGCTGCGGCATGGGTGCAGGCCCTGGAAGAAGGTGTTGAGGTTTCTTTCACAGCCTTCGGGAAAAAAGCGCGGGAATGGGTGCGGAAAATCAAAGGTGAGCTGACAGATGTTCATCTCGGTGTTGTGGGAACGGTATTCGGTTTCAACGTGGCCTCCACATCCGGCCACAAACTCATTACTGAATTTCTGGCGGGTACCTACGATGAGGTGCATATCCTTTACCCGGAATTCCAGAGCATGAGCCGTCAGGTGCCCTCTGTGCAGAGGCTTCTTCCGATTCCTGCCAGTAGCGTAGAAGAGGCGGAGGATTCAGGAGAGCGGGCGGACGATACCTACATTCCTGAACATATTTGTGAACCCTCACCGGAAGCCATGCTGAACGCCATGCTTCCGCGCAATGTCCATATTCAGATCTTCCGGGCCCTGCTGGAAACATCCACCAGCGAGCATGCGGCACGTATGGTTGCCATGGATAATGCGACACGGGCCTGCAACGACATGATCAAGGATCTGAACAGGGTCTTCAATAAGGCACGTCAGGCGGCGATTACCAATGACTTGATGGACATTGTCGGAGGGGCCGAAGCCCTGCGCGGTTAGGACCGGTACCGATATGTTTGATGCTACGGAGGCAAAGACGATGAGTAAAAATATTGGCAAGATCAGGCAGGTCATGGGGCCGATTGTGGACGTTGAGTTTGAACCGGGCAACCTGCCTACCATTCTGACGGCTCTCTTGATTACCAATCCCGCCATTAACAGCGAAGAGGATAACCTTGTTGTGGAAGTGGCCCAGCATCTGGGCGACAACATGGTGCGGACCATAGCCATGGACGTCACAGACGGCCTGGTTCGGGGTATGTCTGTAAAGGATACGGGAAGACCTATTCAGATGCCTGTGGGAGAAGCTGCCCTGGGTCGGGTTCTGAATGTTGTGGGGCGCCCGGTGGATGGCAAGGGTCCCATTGATATGTCCAAAACTTCGGATATCCACAGACCTGCACCGGCATTTACATCCCAGGATACCTCGGTCAGGGTTCTGGAAACGGGCGTCAAGGTTATTGACCTGCTGGTACCCTTTCCCCGTGGTGGCAAGATGGGGATGTTTGGTGGTGCCGGTGTGGGCAAAACCGTTATTATGATGGAAATGGTAAACAATATCGGTATGCATCACGGTGGTATCTCCGTATTTGCAGGTGTAGGGGAAAGAACCCGTGAAGGTAACGACCTTTACCATGAAATGAAAGATTCCGGTGTTCTTCACAAGTGCTGCCTTGTGTACGGTCAGATGACGGAGCCTCCTGGAGCCCGTGCCCGTGTTGCCCTTTCCGCCCTTGCAGAGGCGGAATATTTCCGTGATGTGGAAGGACAGGACGTTCTTCTCTTCATCGATAATATTTTCCGTTTCACCCAGGCTGGAGCAGAGGTTTCCGCTCTTCTTGGGCGTATGCCCTCAGCCGTTGGGTATCAGCCTACCCTTGCGGTGGATATGGGTGCCCTGCAGGAACGAATTACATCCACGGATAAAGGATCCATTACAGCCGTTCAGTGTGTGTACGTGCCTGCTGACGACCTTACGGACCCCGCACCTGCCACAACATTTGCCCATCTGGACGGTACGGTTGTTCTTTCCCGTGCCATTTCGGAGCTGGGCATTTATCCTGCTGTGGATCCCCTGGATTCAACATCCCGTATTCTTGATCCTAACTATATTGGAGAAGAACACTACAGGGTTGCCCGCACGGTGCAGCAGATTCTTCAGAAGTACAAGGATCTTCAGGATATTATTGCTATTCTGGGTGTTGATGAGCTTTCTGATGAAGATAAGCTCACCGTTGCCAGAGCCCGTAAAGTGCAGCGTTTTCTTTCCCAGCCCTTTCATGTGGCGGAGCAGTTTACCGGTATCCCCGGCTGTTATGTAAAAATTGAGGATACTATCCGGTCTTTCCGGGATATATGTGAAGGCAAGTATGATGATCTGCCGGAGCAGGCTTTCTATCTCGTTGGTTCCATTGAGGAAGCCGTTGCCAAGGCCGAACGTATGGCCGCTGAATAACAGACGAAGGGGGCCTTATGGCAGCCAGTATCAAGCTTGAGATCGTAACCCCCGAGCAGGTGGTGGTGGACGAAAGCGTACAGACTGTTGTCGCGCCGGGCTTTTTCGGGGAGTTCGGTGTGCTGTCCGGCCATACCTCATTTCTTACGGCGCTGAAGTTGGGTGCTTTGCGGTATGAGGATGGTTCAGGGAAAACAAGCTATGTTTTTGTCAAAGAAGGTTTTGCAGAGGTTCTGCCGGACAGGGTCACCGTGCTTGCGGAAGCCGCAGAGCGGCGGGAAAATATTGATCTTGCCCGGGCGGAAGCTGCTTATGAGCGTGCAAAAGAGCGTCTGGAGAAAAAAAGCAGTGAGGAAGCCGTGGACTTTGCCCGTGCCCGTGCTGCTCTGTCGCGTTCTGTAGGCAGGATTCGGCTGGTTTCCGGTCAGGACCCGGCCTGAAGCTTCAGAAAGTTGTTATGGGAAAAGGGGCAAGTCTCATCAGTGGGCTGCCCCTTTTTCTTGAATAAAAAGGAAAGACCATGTTTCCGTGTACTGAAAAAAAAGATGCTGCCGGATGGATGCAATGACAATCGTTTCGGGTGAGGCCCTTGCCTTTATTATTCTGGCGGCGGGCAAGGGAACGCGTATGCGTTCAGATATGGCAAAGGTGTTGCATTGTGTAGGGGGGCAGCCCATGGTTGTACGTGTAGCTGAAGCAGCTATGGGGTTGCATCCTGTAGCCTGCACGGTGGTTGTGGGCCATCAGGCTGAGGCTGTACGGGAGGCCCTGCAGGATTATCCCCTCTCCTTTGCCCTGCAGGAGGAGCAGCTGGGAACGGGGCATGCGGTTGCATGTGCTACGGATCACATTCCTCCAGGCTGTTCTCATATTCTTGTAATCTGCGGAGATACTCCTCTTATACGGAAGCAGACTCTTGCCCGGCTTTATGCGCATCATGTGCATACTGGGGCGACCCTGACTCTTTTGGCTGTCCAGCTTGAAGATCCCCACGGGTATGGCCGGATTCAGCGCGATGCAGCAGGTCAGATACGGGCCATTGTGGAAGAAAAGGATGCCAATGCGGAAGAAAAAAAAATAGGCCTTGTGAACACGGGGTTCTATTGTTTTAATCGGGAGTTTCTGGAACGAGAGATTAAAAATCTGCGTTCAGATAATGTGCAGAAAGAATATTATCTTACAGATCTTGTGGCGGTTGCCACGGCTGCCGGTGATAGAGTTGAGTGTGTCTGTGTGGATTCTCCTGAAGAGGTGATGGGAGTGAATTCGCCCGAAAACCTGGAAGAAGCCAACCGGTTTGCAGGAAGACTGACCTGTCTCCAGCAATTCCCTTGACTTCATTTCCGCTGGGTGATTATACTGGTAGTCAGGATAAAGAGGTGTAGATTGGAAAGAGATGTGGTTTTAAGCCGATTTGATGCAATAGAATCCAAGGTGGAGCGTTTGCTTGCGCATTGCAGAGCCCTTGAAGAGGAGCGCGAATCCCTGAAGGTGGAACTTGCGGACACGAATGCCCGGCTTGAAGAAATGATACATAAAGATTCTGAGCGGGTGCAGGATGAACAGGCAATGCAGAAAAAAATAGATGCACTCCTGGAGCGGCTTAATGCCTTTTAAAAGTGTAGATAAATCAAGCGTAACCCTAATGGTCTGCATATAGTGAACTTTGGATACCATCGTAACAATTCATATGTTTGGCGAGGTGTACAAGTTTAAGGCGGAGGCAGGTGTTGCCGATGCGAACGAGGTCGCCGAGTTTCTGATGGAAGAGCTTGCACGGGTTGAAAAAGACCTGGGGGCTCAGGCTAAAACCGTTACCAAGACGGCCAAGCTTCTGTTGGCCACCATGAATATTGCCAATACATATTTTAATCTTAAACGGCAGCATGTGGAAACGGTGTCAGAACTGGCGGAACGATCGGATGCCTTGCTGCTGGCTTTGGAGTCGGTTTCTGTTTCTCCGTCTGCAGAATGATAAAAGCCCCTGCTGTGTGCGTGATTGATATGCCCTTTGACCCAATGTTGTAAAAAAGGGAGCTTTCTCTGGTACTGGTGTGCATGTTCTGTACGCTGTCAGAAAAGCCTGAAGGTATCATAAGGCACCCACTTGAACCGAACGGTTCAAAGGTTTTCCAACACGGCACATGCGGGGGCATGCTTGATCAATCTCCTCCATCCTTTCTTTTTCTCCCCCTCCTTTCTTTCTTCTGAAAGCAGTCTTTTATGATGTTGAAGGATACAGCAGGGCATTGCTGTTTGTGCAGTAAAGGCTCTGGTTGTCTGGTGAGGTTTTTCGTTCTGCATAAATGAATAAAAAATCATACGGTGCGTGGTTTGCCGTAGCGGTGGCTTTTGGGGTGGGTCTGTGCTGGCTGGAGGAAGGTGTTCCGGACCAGAGCTATGACAGACAGGTAAAGTGTTTGCGTCTTTTTTTATTTTGATGCTTAGCACCTTGTCGGTGTCGGCATGTTCTGAATTCCAGGTAATAGGAAGGCGGCCGTTGAGCGGGTATGCTTTCATTTGGGAGTGAGGAGTTTTGCACAGGCACACCAAAGCCACTTGAAGGGATTGAAACTCCCGGCTCTGCGCATCACTGTGGTTTTTGAATGGGGAGATCGGGGAATGACAGGATATGGTATTCTGATAGGGTTTCTGGCTTTTGGAGCTGGTTTCGGGCTTGCCTACTGGGTTCGGCAGCAACTGGATGCCCAGAATGAAAGTGCCGCCAGAAATGAGGCTGGCCGTTTGCTTCAAGATGCGGCCAGGCGCTCGGAAAGTCTTCTGAGAGAAGCTGAGGTTGAAGCGAAAGACCGTCTTTTCAAGATGAAAAGCGAGTTTGATGCAGAAACCGCAGAGATCCGTTCTGAGTTGAAGCGCCAGGAACAGCGGCTTATTCAGAAAGAGGAGAATCTGGAAAGGAAGCATGACCAGAATGAACAGAAAGAGCAGGATTTACAGGCACAGGAACAAAAGTTTCAGATTCGGGAAGAGGCGTTTGCAAAGCGTTCCGAAGAGTTGGATGAGCTGATCCAGAAACAGCACAGCGAACTTGAAAAAATATCAGGGCTTACCAGTGAGCAGGCCAGAGAAATTTTGATACGGTCCATGGAAAACGATGCCCGGTATGAAGGGGCAAAGCTGGTCAAGCGTATTATGTCAGAAGCTCAGGAAGAAGCTGACAAGGAAGCCAAAAGAATTCTTGCAACGGCTATACAGCGCTTTTCCGGAGATTTTGTTGCGGAAAGAACGGTGTCGGTAGTGCCTTTGCCCAGTGACGAAATGAAAGGGCGGATTATAGGCAGGGAAGGCAGGAATATCCGCGCATTGGAAGCGGCAACGGGAATTGATCTGATTATAGATGATACGCCAGAAGCTGTTATTCTTTCGGGGTTCAATCCTGTTCGGCGTGAGGTTGCACGTCTTTCTCTGACCCGTTTGATTGCGGATGGACGTATCCATCCCGCCCGCATTGAAGATGTGGTGAAGGCTGTGGAAGAAGAAGTGGAACAGACCATTAAGGAAGCAGGTGAACAGGCCGCTTTTGATCTTGGAGTTCACGGTATTCACCCTGAGTTGATTAAGGTTCTCGGGCGTCTTAAATTCCGGACAAGCTATGCTCAGAACGTGTTGCAGCACTCCGTTGAGGTGGGTTTTCTTTGCGGGATCATGGCTGCGGAGCTTGGGCTGAATGTCAAGCTGGCTAAGAGAATGGGACTGTTGCATGATCTTGGAAAGGCTGTGGATCATGAGGTCGAGGGCCCCCATGCCCTTATCGGATCCAGGCTGGCAAAAAAATTTGGAGAGGCGGCTACGGTGGTTCAGGCCATAGCTGCTCACCATGAAGACATTCCGCCCGAATCTGTTTATGATCTTCTTGTACAGGCTGCGGACAGCCTTTCGGGAGCTCGGCCCGGAGCCCGCAAGGAGCTTCTTGAAAACTATGTGAAGCGCCTTGAGGATCTTGAAACTATTGCCTGTTCGTTCAAGGGTGTTGCTAATTCCTATGCCATACAGGCAGGTAGGGAGCTGCGGGTTATTGTGGAAAGTGATAAGATATCAGACGAAGAGTCCGTATTGCTGAGCAGGGATATAGCACGTAAAATTGAAGAAAGCCTGACGTTTCCCGGCCAGATTCGAGTTACGGTTATTCGTGAAACCCGTGCTGTGGGTTATGCGAATAAATAATTTTTTTTAAGATTCCGGCTATAGTATGATTCAGTTTTAGTGGGAGGAGGAGCTGTAGCTGTTGCAGCTACCTCCTTCAGGTTTATCAATGAAAGATCGGTAGGAAAGGGTTTAGGGATGCATGCTCTGGACGTTCTGAGGTCACGGGGATTTATCGAAAGTACAACGCATGAAGAGGAGCTGGCATCCTATTTGTCATCTCCCGGACGTTACTGCTACATCGGTTTTGATCCTACAGGATCCAGTCTTCATGTGGGACACCTGGTTACGGTTATGGCTCTTTCCCATATGCAGCGGTGCGGGCATCGTCCCATTGCCCTCGTGGGTGGCGGAACGGGAATGATTGGTGACCCTAGTGGAAAAACAGAGATGCGCCAGCTCATGACACCTGAAATTGTGGCTGAAAATAAGGCGGGTCTGAAGGGGCAGCTTTCTTCTTTTCTGGATTTTTCGGATGGAAAGGCTCTTCTGGTTGATAATGCAGACTGGCTTAGTGGCCTTCACTATATTCCCTTTCTCCGGGATGTGGGCAGCCACTTCAGCGTGAACCGAATGATCAAGGCAGAAAGCTATCGGGCCAGACTGGAATCCGAGGAAGGGCTGAGCTTTATAGAATTTAACTATATGCTGCTTCAGGCCTATGATTTTTACGTACTGGCAGAAAAATACGGTTGCCTTCTTCAGATGGGCGGAAGGGATCAGTGGGGGAATATTGTGGCCGGTGTGGAGCTTGTCCGTCGCAAGGCCCAGAAAACAGTTTTTGGTATTACTTTTCCCCTTATTATGACGTCTTCCGGTATAAAAATGGGAAAAACCCATGCGGGGGCAGTCTGGTTGGATCCTGAACGTACGTCGCCCTATGATTATTATCAGTTCTGGGTGAATACGGATGATGCCGATGTGGTTCGTTTTCTGAAGCTCTTTACCTTCCTTCCCATGGAGGAAATTGAGGAGGCATCCGCTCTTTCAGGTAGGGATCTGAATGGTGTGAAGGCGGTTCTTGCCTATGAGGCTACGGCCATAGTACATGGAAGTGAGGCTGCAGCGCAGGCGCATAGGGCTGCCTCTGCCATGTTTGGCGGGAGGGAAGTCCCCGAGGCTCTTTTCTCTTCCAGCCAGATATCCCGCAGCACCGAAGTGGATGGTGATGGTATGCCTTCTACTCAGATTCCAATCGGGGAGCTTGCTGTCGGAATATCGGCCGTCGACCTGTTCTGCCGTGTTGGCTTGTGTGCTTCCAGGGGAGCCGCTCGTCGTCTTATTGAGCAGGGAGGGGCGTATGTAAACGGACAGCGTGTGGAGGGTCTGGACGCTGTTGTTGTTGCTTCGGGTTCGGACGCTTCGGGTCTTGTGCTTCGCTCTGGTAAGAAGCACTACCATCGTATTGAAGCTGTATGATGTCAGTATTATGAGTTTTTTCATCGCCTTGATTCCATTGCTATCAGGGTGATGAAATTTTATTTGTGGGTTTTTAAAAAAACAGTTGACGTGGATGGCCCAGATCTGTATCTTAATCT